>JACCRK010000124.1 GCA_013813565.1 Herpetosiphonaceae bacterium | reverse complement strand
GGCACGCATGGCTTGCCATGCGTGCCCCACCAGATGGACGACCACTCAGCGACCCTAGCGGGTGCTGGACGTTTTTTGCTTCAGGGGTTGACCGGTGACCGAATCAACGGTCTGATCCGGGCTGGGTTTGCTGTCGGTGAGGTTGGTGCCGCCGGGGACGCTGACATCATCGACGAAGAACGAGGTGGTCAGGCTGCTGTCGGTGGTGACCTCGAAGCGGATCCGGACGGTCTGGCCGGCATAGGCCGCCAGGCTCACGGTATCCTGCGACCAGGTGTTCTTAACCGAGGCGTTGCTCCAGGTGCGCAGGGTGCCCAGCAAGGTGCCGCCGGTGCTGTAGACCCGCACCCGCAGGTAGTCGTAGGCGGTCGAGCCGCTCTCGTTGGTGGTCATATACCACCAGTAGCTCAGCGCGCCATTGCTGGGGACGGTGATGGTCTGGTAGAGCGACTCGCTGGCGCGGTTGTAGCCGCCGAAGTAGGCGCTGTAGGAGCCGGTGCGCGGACGGGTGGTGGTAATTAGGCTGTAGCCGCCGCTGGAGGCCTGCACCCACGGGCTGGTGCCGGTCTCAAAGCCGCCGTTGGCGATCGCGTTGCCGCCAATGGGTGGCGTGTTGGTGGCGGTCGGCAGCGGCGTGCGCGTGGCGGTAGCGCCAGGTGTGTTGGTGGCCGTTGGCAGTGGTGTGCGCGTGGCGGTGGCGATCGGTGTGTTGGTCGCCGTCGGCTGCGCTATTGGCGTGGCGGTTGGGGTCGTGCCGGTCTGCTCCTTCACGACGATCAGCCCGCGCTGGATATCGCTGAGAATAATGTTCTTGCTGGGCAGGTAGGGATACACGCCCCAGGTTGCCACAAAGGTGTTGCCATCGTTGGCCGGATAGGTGTCAAAGAACGACAGCTCGCTTGGCGCCGCCGGATTGGTCACATCCAGCACGACCAGGCCACGGGTATAGTGGGACATATAGTATTTATTGCCCAGGGTATAGCCGTTGTGTTCGATCGATTTGCTCGGTCCCGTCCAGCCGCCGCTCAGGCTCGGGCTGCGCAGGTTGGCAATGTTGACCGAGCGTACCAGCGTGTTAGTGCCCAGCTGCTGCTCATCCAGCTCGTCCATGATAAAGATCGACTGGTTGTTCTGGCTGATCCAGCCCGAGTGGGTGAATTTGGCGTTTGGATAGCGCAGCGAGCCGATCACGGTTGGCCGTGTTTTATCGGTCACGTCGATGACCTGGATGCCATTGTTGGAGCCGCTGAAGTTAAAGACCACTTCGCAGGGATTGTGGCCCGGCTCACATTGTGAGGCCCGTGCGTCGGTGAAAACATGGGAATAGATATCGTGGGCGTAGTTGCCCTCCCAGGCGCCGACCTGAACCGGGCTGGCCGGATTGGCCAGGCTGAGCATCCGGATGCCGTTCTTGTTCGCGCCGTTGATATAGAGCATCGGCGGGAAATTCGGGTTGTTGCCGACGCTGGTGCCCCAGTCGACATTGCCGAGGAACGCGGTATGCGAGGTCGAGACGCCCCGCCACGTGCCAGCCAGCGAGATGCTCGCGGGCAGCTGGCTCAGATTGATAATCTGGATCCCGCTGTTGGAGCCTTCGCTGGTGATATAGGCATAGGCATCCCACTTGCCGGTCGTCTGATTGCGGAACTGGTAGACCTTGAGCTCACGCCACTGGGAGTTAACCCCGGCGACGAAGCCCACCACCCGTGGATTGACCGGGTCGGTGATCTCCACCACGCTGGTGCCGTTGTTGAGCCCAACGACGGCATACTCGCGGTTGTCATCGAGATCGACGTAGCCCCACAGGTTTGAGGCGGCGGTGGCGCTGCTGCTCATGGTGGTCAGCGGCACCCGGCTCATCAGGTCGATGCCCTTGCACGGATAGGTGCCGCCGGACATGCCACTGATACATGGGCTGGCCGCTGCGACCGCCCGGTTCTCAAGCCACGCATCTTGCGGGACAGCTGGCTCCGGCAGCACCTTGTGATGATCGGGCAACTTTTCATCAGGCGGGGTTGGTGTCGATTGCTTTGCCCCGTGTTCTGGTTCGGGCTGGCGGGCGAGCAAATCGGCGCTTGGCATCACTGCGAGCAGCAGCAGCACCAGAATCATCACACGGCGGGCAAACGTCGAACTGCGCATGAAGGTCTCCTCGATAGTATTCCTTGGATGGCGCGAACAGGGCAGCATCGGTTGGAATAATTGACAATACCAATCTATCAATCCAGCAACGCCTTGCGGCGTGAGCGATTGTTCGATTTTCCGGATGCGATCAAGCATCGTTGCCGCAGCAAGGGGTTGATAGCGATCGACTCGCGAGGGGAGTCGTTGGGAATCTGGGACGGCGTTGCGTGAGCCGCTTCAGAGGGTTGTGACTGCCGATGGTCGTGGCTGCGAATGCGTATGGTCTGGCATATGGATGGATAACATTGCGGATTGATATATAGACAACACGGGATTGGTCGTGGGGAGGACGCCCGATTGTTGAGTTGATGGGCATCCGCACTTGCCACATCTGCTAAGGATGGAAACGTTTACCTATCGTTTGATCCTCCTGACCAGCAATGGGTGCGTGGTATGTGCTCTGGTCGATAAGGTGCCCACAGGCCGATCGAATGAATATGTTTAAAATGTATTAAAACAAAATTCCCCCCAGAATGAAAGGGGCTTTGTGTTACAAGATGTATCACAAAAAAAGCCACAAGCGGTGAAGAAACGCTGTGTAACAGTTTTGGGTGCGCCGATCTCAGCCGGACAGCGGCTGCCAGGTCCACTGTAGACACGCCATGAGCGGAGACTCGCTGGCCACAGCCGCAGCATAGTCGGAATGGACATCAAGCGCACGCATGGTCCAGCCTGACGCGGACTGCACATCGTCGTTGATCGAACAGAGCCGGGCCGGCTCATCAGGCTTGAGGCTGACAATGAAGCTGTTCAGATCGATCCCGAGCCCCTGGCCAACCGCTTTGATGTAGGCCTCTTTGCGGGTCCAGCAGTTGAAGAAGGCCTGGCGCTGCTGGCTGGCCGGAACTTCGATCAAGGCGGCGATCTCGGCTGGCGCAAATGAATGGCGGGCGATATCGAGCCCGGCAAACTCCGGGCGCATCCATTCGACATCAACCCCAACCGGCCGATCAAGCGCAATCGCATACAGCGCTAGATCGTGCGAGTGCGAGAGGTTGAAGTGCAGCCCTGCGGCGGCAGTGGTCGATAGAAGCTGCGGTTTGCCATAGCTATTCTTGACAAACCGCAACGTGTGCGCGGCCTGGCCGCTGTAGCGCGCCAAAATGTCACGCAAGATGCCGTGGCTGATGATATAGCGCTGCCGATCGCGCTCGAAGACAAAGCGGCCGGCCCGGTCACGCTCCTCGGGGTCCAGGGTCGCGTAGAAGTCGGGCAGCCGCCCCTGCTGCTCAAAAAGAAAGGCGCGCCAGACGTGGATACAGTCGGGGGCCAGCGTCACGCTGGGGTGTCTAGACGGCCAGCGGTTGGACAAAGGGTGCATAGCGCCTCGCTTAAACACAGACGGCAGAGGAGAAATCTCCTCTGCCGTCCACTCGTTACCGTCCCAATGCCCTATTTGGCATCTTCATCTTCAGCCGGCTCCAGATAGGCCGCATCGGTTGGATTTTCCGGCTGCGGATCGCTAAATGTCCCGCCGAAGTCACCGAACTCAGGCCGTGGCTCTTCCTGACGGATGCGGGCCAACAGCTGCTCCATCCGATCTTCTCTGGCCGAGCTGACGTCATCCATATCGACCGCCACCAGCGCCTCGTCAAAGGAGCGTGGGATGATCGGCATTGGCCTGGGTTCGATAAAGGCTGGCGTTGGCTGCAACGGCGGCGTTGCCGGGGCTCCATCGCTGGCGCCAGCGGTCGCGGCCAGCTGGGCGGCCTTCACAGCCGCCTCCTCAGCCAGCTTGCGGCGCTGCTCCATCCCGGTACCGGCCGGAATGAGCTTGCCGATGACGACGTTTTCCTTCAGACCGCGCAGGTAGTCGATCTTGCCGTTGACGGCGGCTTCCGTGAGCACACGGGTGGTCTCTTGGAACGATGCCGCCGATAGGAACGAGTCGGTTGACAGCGAGGCTTTGGTGATCCCCAGCAGCACCGGCACAGCGAGGGCGGGATCGCCACCCTGGCTGACGATTGCGGCGTTGATGCGGTTCAGCTCGTGCATCTCGATCAGCTCGCCAGGCAACATCTCGGTGTCTCCAGGCTCCTCGATGCGCACCCTGCGCAGCATCTGGCGCACAATGATCTCGATGTGCTTGTCGTTGATCGTCACACCTTGGGAGCGATACACTTTCTGGGCCTCGTTGGTCAGGTACTCCTGCACCGCCTCACGGCCACGTAGCTGGAGCATCTCCTGCGGGTCGGCCGACCCTTCGGCCAGCTGCTGCCCAACCTCGACCATATCGCCGTCCTTAACTCGCAAGCGTGAGGAGTGCGAGATAATTTCTTCGTGCTCTTCCTTGTCCTCAGCACGCACAATCAGGCGGTCGGTGTCCACGTGAATGGTGCCCGACAGATTGGCCAGCACAGTGCTACGGCCATCGCCATCAATATTGCTCTCGGCCAGCTTCACGCCACTTTCGACATGATCACCATCCTGCACCAGCACGCGGTAATCCTTGGGCAGTGGGATCTCATCGGTGTAGATCTCTGATGAGATGATCCGCAGGCGTCGAATGCCCTCTTCCTCGCGCACAATCTCAACTCGACCACCGATCTGGGCCAGAATTGCCTTGCCTTTGGGGATCCGCGCCTCGAAAATCTCCTGGACGCGGGGCAAACCCTGGGTGATGTCGGTGTCGGTGGCGATACCGCCGGTGTGGAACGTCCGCAAGGTCAGCTGTGTGCCCGGCTCGCCAATCGACTGGGCGGCAATAATGCCAACCGCCTCGCCAATTTCAACCAGCTTGCCGGTCGCCAGGTTGCGGCCGTAGCAGCGGCGACAGATGCCATGCTCCGATGTACACGACAGCACCGAGCGCACATGCACGCCGAAATCGCTCTGGGTTTCTTTGTCCAGCGTCTGGAGCATGGCGTCGATGTTGCGGGCATCAACTTCCATCAGCTCCTGGCCGTACTCCACCAGCACCTCGCCGGTCACCGGGTTGGTGACCGCCGAGATCGCGACCCGCCCAACAATCCGCTCATCGAGCGTCGAGAGAATGTCGCGGCTGACGCGCATCCAGAGGCCTTCCTCGGTGCCACAGTCCTCAATGGTGACAATCACGTCCTGGGCCACGTCAACCAGACGCCGCGTCAGGTAGCCCGCGTCGGCGGTGCGGAGCGCGGTATCCGCCAGACCTTTACGACCACCGTGGGTCGAGATAAAGTATTCGATAACTGTCAGACCTTCGCGGAAGTTCGCGGTGATCGGCAGCTCGATAATGCGTCCGGTCGGGTCAGACATCAGGCCACGCATACCGGCCATCTGCCGAATTTGCTCGACGTTACCACGCGCACCCGAGTGTGACATCATTGACACTGGGCCGAATGGGTTCAGCGCTTCAGCCACGGCATTGCGGATCTCGTTGGTCGCTTCGAGCCAGGCGGTCACCACTTCTTTGTAGCGCTCTTCGTCGGTGATCAGACCACGGCGCTGCATCTTCTGAATGTCGGAGACTTTGACGTAGGTGTTCTCGACGATCTCGTTCTTGTTCTCCGGCACTTCCACATCGGCGGCAGCAAAGGTCATCCCACCCAGCGTGGCATGCTTGAAGCCTAAGGCCTTGATGCGGTCAGCCAGACGGGCCGTGCGCTCGGAGGCGTAGAAACGCAGCAGTGACTCTTCCGAGGTCTCGATGCCGAAGCGCCCAATCAGCTCCTCGTACACATCGGGAATAATGTTTTCCTTCTGTGAGTGGAAGCGATAGCAGTCGGCGATCAGTTCCTTCAGGCCAGCCTTGCGCACCAGGTAGTTGCGATAGTGCAGCGGCGAGGCATAGCCATGTTCATTGGCCTTTGGCTCGCCCTGGTAGCGTAGCGCATTGTTGAAGATCAGCCGACCAACGCTGGTCTCCAGCAGATAGCGCGGCGTTGTCCCATCAAGCGAGTGCAGCTCTTTGATCTGCATATCGTTGCCGGGCAGAAGGTTATCTTCAACCACAACCCAGATCGGTGACTGGATATGGACGATGCCGTTGGTGTGGGCCAGCAGCGCCTCATCAACCGAGCCAAAGCGCTTGCCCGAGCCCTTCGCCCCTGGGTGAATCTGGGTCAGGTAGTAGCAGCCCAGCACAATGTCCTGGGAGGGCGTGATAATTGGGTCGCCGTTGGCCGGTGACAGTAGGTTGTAGGTCGAGATCATGCGGCGGCGGGCTTCTTCCTGGGCCTTGCGCGATAGCGGCACGTGGACCGCCATCTGGTCGCCGTCGAAGTCGGCGTTGAACGCCGCACACACCAGCGGGTGAAGCTGAATCGCCGATCCTTCGATCAGTTTGGCTTCAAACGCCTGGATCGACAGACGGTGCAAGGATGGCGCGCGGTTGAGCAGCACCAGGTAGTCCTTGATCACTTCTTCCAGCACGTCCCAGACTTCGTGGCGCACCCGCTCGACGAAGCGTTTGGCCGACTTGATGTTGTGGGCAAAGCCTTTGTCGACCAGCCGGCGCATGACGAAGGGCTTGAATAGCTCCAGCGCCATCTTTTTAGGCAGACCGCACTGGTGCAGCTGCAGCGTCGGGCCAACCACAATCACCGAGCGGCCAGAGTAGTCGACGCGCTTGCCGAGCAAGTTCTGGCGGAAGCGCCCCTGCTTGCCCTTGAGCATGTCCGAGAGGCTTTTCAGCCGGTGCTTGCCTTTGCCACTGACCGGGCGGCCACGGCGGCCGTTGTCGATCAGGGCGTCGACCGCTTCCTGGAGCATGCGCTTTTCGTTGCGGACGATGATCTCCGGCGCGTTCAGGTCCATCAGCCGGCGCAGACGGTTGTTGCGGTTGATCACGCGGCGATACAGGTCGTTGAGGTCGGAGGTGGCAAATCGGCCGCCGTCCAGCTGAACCATCGGGCGCAGATCCGGCGGGATCACCGGCAGCACGGTCATGATCATCCACTCGGGGCGGTTGCCGCTCTTGCGGAACGCTTCGACCACGCGCAGCCGTTTGGTGGCCTTTTTGCGCCGCTGGCCGGCGGTGCTCTGGACCTCGGCCTGCAGCTGGTTGGCCAGCTCGTCCATGTCCACCAGCGCCACAATGTCGCGCACGGCGCTGGCGCCCATGTCGGCCTTGAAGGTGTAGGGGGCCAGGTCGCGCAGAATGCGGTACTCGTTCTCGGAGATGATCCGGTGCAGGACGATGTCGTCCAGCCGATCGTATTTGTCTTTTTCTTCTTTGGTCAGGTCGTCAATCTGTTTGCTCAGCGAGCTGGCCAGCCGCTCGCGCTCAGCGTCGGCCACGGTCTGGCGCTGGTCGCGCTCGCCCTCGGCCAGCAGCTGGACGTTCTCCAGCTCATAGTCGCGGCGCTGCTCAATCCGCTCGCGCTCCTGCTCGACCAGATGCTCAAGCTGTTCGATCACGCGCTCACGCACCGGTTCGTTTTCTTCGACCAGCACGGTGCCGCGAAAGCCAATGTCTTCGTCCGCCAGCGCGTCGTGGCCAACCATCTCTTCGACGTGCTCGCGCAGGGCGTTGGCTTCGTCCTCCAGCTCCTGGCGCTGGCGGGCGAAGTTTTCGCGGGTGTGCTCTAGCGTGGCCTCCATGGCCGTGTCCATCTCGGACAGGTCTTTGGTGAGCCGCGTGGCTTTTTCGCCGCGCTGGTCGGCCAGCCGCTGCTCAAGATCGCTGCGGCGGCTGGTGAAGTCGACTTTCATCTGCTCGCGCAGGTTGGTCAGTGCCAGCTCGTCAACATCGGTGATGATGTAGGAGGCAAAGTACAGCACGCGCTCTAAGTTGCGCGGAGAGATGTCAAGCAATAATCCCAGGCGCGATGGCGTGCCTTTGACAAACCAAATGTGCGATACGGGCGATGCTAGCTTGATGTGGCCCATTCGATCACGACGTACCTTGGAACGTGCGACTTCTACACCACATTTATCGCATACAATGCCTTTATAACGCACACGTTTGTACTTCCCGCAATAGCACTCCCAATCCTTCGTAGGTCCAAATATTTTTTCACAGAACAGGCCATCGCGTTCAGGACGGAGGGTTCTATAATTAATAGTCTCTGGTTTTGTCACTTCACCGTGCGACCAATTCAGAATCTCCTCAGGAGATGCAAGGCTGATTCGAATTGCGTTGAAGTCATTGATTTCGAGCATTAGTGTACGCTCCTATACTGGAAGATACGCTGAAAAATTCACACGCATCATTTCGGTAATTGTACCGTGTTCAGGCCGCTTTTTTGGTTGCCATTGCAGGAATTTTTGCGCGATAGCGGCTTTTCTTGCTAAAGCCAGACCAGAATGTTCATTATAGAGCCAGCCAGCTAAACATTTAGCCCGAATGGTGCTCCACTTGAGATACCATAACGCACGATTGGCCACAATATTTGGTGCTGGAATTCCAGTTGCCTGCTCGATGGCTTTCGCCATATCCAACAGGAGCTGGTGCGATCCTGAATATATTTGCAGGACTGGCCGATCCCCGTTCCAGGCTAAGGTTCCATCGCCATCGACGAATCCGCGCACAAAGTGTGGCAGACACTCAGCCGGAACGTTCGGAAAGCCAATCACATTGGATTTATTGGGCATTCCGCCCAGCGCCAACAGGTCGTTATACATCGCTTTGCTGCAAAAGATAATGTCACAGCATTCAGATGTTGCTTTAATTTTTCTGATGCTATATCTGAAATTGATGGTTTCAGCCATCAAGACAAGATGGTCACGATCAACGCTGGCGATCTCGATAAAATGGCCCTTCGTCGTTGGATGGATCCGCATATACCCATCGGCCCACCAGTAGCCCAGGACGTAGGCCATTGCTGGCGACCACAGCTGGAAAAAATCGGCATCCCTTGGCGGTCGAGCCATCCGCATCACCTCGCTGCTGCGCCGCTGATGGAAAATCAGAAGCCAGAGCAAAGGAGACCCTTTTCTGACTTCTGATTGGTGGCCGAGAGTGCTTTAGAACTCGCCTTTTTCCATGCCCGACAGATTGATCCCATCGAGGGTCGCCATATCATCGTTCTCGTTATCGGTCAGCTCGACCGGGCGCTCATCGGCGGTCAGGACATCGACCGACAGACCGAGCGACTGGAGCTCCTTGATCAACACCTTGAACGACTCGGGGACGCCAGCCTCCTGAATCGACT
>JACCRK010000095.1 GCA_013813565.1 Herpetosiphonaceae bacterium | reverse complement strand
CGGCGGTCGCGGCGGTTGCCGGGTGACGCACGCCATTTGGATCGATGAACGTCACTGTCAGATCGGCGCTATCGGCCAGAAAATCAAAGGCGAGGGCGCTGACGCCACCCTCTACCGGGAGCTGGATATTTTTGGTGGCGCTGTTGGTGAGACCGCCGCGCAGGATCAGATTGCTGGTTGTGTCGGCAGCCGCTGCTGGCTGGCTTTTCTGTCCGTTGGCTGCCCCGTCAGCTGTCTCCGATCGGGCGGCGCGGAAGTTCGTGCGGACAGTTGGCTCAATCAGGCTCCAGACATTGCTGCCCTTGCGGATATTGTCGTGGTTGAGGCTGCTGCCGGTGAAGAGCCGGCTGTATTGCTGGGGATGATTGGAGCTGGAAACTGTTACGACGCCATCGTTATCGCCGGGCAGATATCCGCCGCCAAACCACATCGCCGAGAACCACGGCCCGTGGTGGGTGCCGCCGGAGGTGTAGAAGCGCACGCTGTTGTACTCAGCCCGGCCATCGGTGACCGAGCGGAAGTAGCTCATATAGCCGGTCTGCATGGTGTAGGTGCCATCATCGCGCTGGCCCAGGAGCGATGCCAGCCAGCCAGCCCACCAGCTGTAGGCCAGGTCGGCGAGCTGTGAGCCGTGATGGGGCGAGCTCAGGGTGACGATTTTCTGGATTTTCGCTGCAGCGCCGGAGTGAACAACCGCGCTGTTGGTGTCGACCCCGCCTTTGCTGTGCGCGATAATGTTGACCGTGCTGACGCCGTAGTAGGCCAAAATAACATCGAGCTGACGGTTAAGCGTGGTGCCATTGGCCCACATCGACGATGCCGGGCCGTCAACTTCGTCATCAAGGCTGACAAAGGCGGTGCGATAGCCGCTGGCGAAGGCTTTGTCGTACATGTCGTTGGTGCCATAGTACTCAGTTGGGCCCCACCAGTTAGGGGCTTTGCCGTGAAGACCGTGAACAAAGACCAGCACTGGTTTGCTGCTGCTGTAGGCTGGAATGGCTCCAACCCAGACGCGACCACGGCCAGGGCCATTGACTTCTGCGAGCAAGGTGGGTGTGGCGGCAGTGGTGGCAGCGGTGGGGGCCGCCGTGGCTGAACGTTGTGGGGCAACGAAAACCGACAATAGCAGTCCAAACACGACCAGCAGGGCGATCATCCGACGAATCATTCTGGCGCTCCTTTGCATACAGTTCAACCATCAGCGTTGATGATCGATTCGTGAACCGACAGGACGGGGCAATAGTTAAAATGAGGTAAAAATGGATATGACGTGATTATAGCACATGTAGAAAATAGATTTGACAATAATCGACAGATCCAAGGTTTACTCTTTTGCAGGACTGATGGTGTGCGCCAGGACACAGCAGTAGAGGGCTATTGAGTGTATGATGACGTCCTGAACATTCATCGCATTCTAAAGGAAGAGGAAGATCGTCATGGCTATGTTTCGCCTGCGTATATTCGTTATCGTGTTCATCATCAGCCTTGTCAGCATAGGAATGGCAGTGGCCACGCCATCCGCCAGTTCACACACCTCGGGCAGCTATCGCCAGCAGGTTGAACAGCTCATGCCGCCGCCGCCGGTCGACTTTGCGCCCGCCGTCCACTATGGGGGACAGCAGAACATGGTAACCTGGACCGGCCAGGGCGATATCAATCGTGATGGCTATATTGACTTCGCGGTTCCCAACTGGTACGGCTACCAGATGGTCCTCTATATGGGCGCCCCCGACGGGACGTTTACCAGGTCCTCATTCAGCACCGGCAGCAGCAATCCCTTTCATGCCGAGCTGGCCGACCTGGACAACGATAACGATCTCGATATGATTATCACCAATCGCGACAACTACACCTTTTCTGTCTACCTTGGCAACGGAGCCGGCGGCTTTAGCTTTAAACAAACCTACGCAGCGGCAACTATGCTCCACATCACCCGTGCCGCTGACTTCAACAGCGATGGTAATCTCGATCTGGTCGTCAGTGTCTACGGTAGCAACTATATTCAGGTGCGGCTTGGCACTGGGAATGCCAACTTCGCCGCGCCGGTAGCCTATACCGTCGGATCCAGTCCATATGCCATCACGGTTGGTGACCTCGACGCAAACGGCACGCTAGACCTGGTCGTGACTAATGACGGCAGCGCCAGCATCAGTGTGCTGCGTGGCAATGGTAATGGCACGTTCGCCGCGGCGGTAAGCTATCCTGGAGTAGGATCTAATCCTCGCAACGTTTCGTTGGGCGACGTTAACGAAGACGGAATCCTTGATATCGCGGTCGCTAGTGCCGCTACCGGCAGTGACATCATCTTGTTTGGCAGTGGCACCGGCGCGTTTACTGCGGGGGCAAGTCTCCCCGGGCCAGCTGGATCGGGCTCGAATACCGCCCTGCTCAAGGATATCAACTACGACTTTCACCTCGATCTCCTGCGAAGCCATGGTCAAGGTGGACAGCTCACAGTACAGCTTGGCAATGGCAACGGGACCTTTACACCGCTGCAAACCTATGCAGTCCAAACCAATCCACTTAATCTTAGTACCGGCGACTTTAACGGTGACGGTCTTTTTGACCTGGCTGTGCCCAACTTCGGGAGCGCCACGTTCAGCGTTCTGCTTGGCCGACCTGTTGGCGAGCCGACGCCGACCGCGACCACCACGCTGACCGCCACGGCGACCGCGACTGAGCTGCCGACCAACACGGCCACGGCGACCGCGACTGAGCTGCCGACCAGCACGGCGACCGCGACCGCGACTGAGCTGCCGACCGCCACTGCTACGGCCACGGCGACCGAGCTGCCGACCAGCACGCCGACCGCTACGGCGACCCCTGGCGGATCGCCCAGGATGAGCGTTTTCCTGCCGCTGATGCTTCATCTACAGCCCCGGCTGCTGGTGGCGATCAACCCAGAGATCATTCCAATTCGCCCGATCAGCAAACCTGGGGAGATCTACTACACCACCACCTTTACGCTTAGTGC
>JACCRK010000081.1 GCA_013813565.1 Herpetosiphonaceae bacterium | reverse complement strand
CCCGCTCAAAGGCCGTCTGGAGCGGCACAATCAGCTGAGTAAAGACCACCACATAGCCCAGCGCAGCCATCAGCGGCACAATTCGCACCGTCGATCCCACCAAGCTACTGATGTTCAGAACCGCCTCCATCACACCGAGCGCCATCATAAAGACCAGCGCCATCAGCAAAACCCCGATCGCCCGCCGGTTGGCGGGGACGCGCAGAAACGTGTATACCAGAATAGCGATGTGCGGTAGCCAGCTTACGGCAAACAGGCTCAGCATCAGGCCCGCGCCTGGCTGGACGCTTTGAAACGTATAGTCGTTGTCTCTGACGATAATGCCATTGACGAGCAGGCCGAACTGGCCGATGGCGTCGCTAGCAATCAGCGCTATAGCCAGCACATATGGCAGGCTAATCCACCCCACCACTCGGCGATTATTCCACCACTGGGGGATAAACAGGTCGCTGAGAACCAGCAGCAGCAGCAGGTCAAAGCTGCCCAGAGCAACGCGGGAAACGGTCGTGAGGGCATAGATAACCGTGGTGTTGGTCGTGGACATGCGCAGTAGAGGAATAATGGTCAGCAGGATCAGCGCTAGCATCAGTCCGACAAACAACTGTGCCGCACGGGCTGTCCGGGCTCGGCTCGCCACAAACGTGGCGATTGCCGTCTCCAGCATACTCACCAGCAAGGTTGTAAACAGCATAGCTATCCTTGAGAAAAGCCGCAGCCACGGCAAAAGAGAAGTGTGGCGCATAACGGGGCGGGCAGCAGATCAGCTGCCCGCCCCGTGAATTCTACTACAGTCTGACGGTCTCGTTCTCGCCGCCCTTGATCCGCTCGCCGGTCGCGATGGCCTTGAGGAAGCCCACCAGCTGCACCAGCTTGCTGTTGGCCGAGTCCCAGTACTCCGCCAGGTCGGGATCGACGTGAATCAGGGTGACGCTAGGGTCGGCCTTGCCATCGGGGAACCAGGCCTTGAGCGCGGGGTTCCACAGCTCATCGATCTTAGCCTTGTCGCTGACCACCCGCGCCCGGCCCGAGACCGAGACATAGCGATTGTCATCGGGGGCGCTAAAGGCAATGTTGACCTGATTATTCGCCTCCAGCTCATCGATCTTGACGCTATCTTTGCTGGTAAAAAACCACAGATCGCCATCGAAGTCCTGCTGCTGCACGGCCATCGGGCGGCTGTGCAGCGAGCCATCTTTGGCGACGGTGGTCATCATCGCAAAATTAATCCCCTTGATCTCTTTGGCGATCTTGGCGATATTCTCGTTGGCTGGTGTTTTCTGATCCATTGTAACCTCCATACATAGTCCACACCCGCTTGCTTGCAAGGCTTATGCCAGCGGACCAAAGATTCGTAAGACTTCTGGCGCTGACCGATTGACATAGCAGGGCGATTCGGATATTATTTGCTTGATGCAAACAAATAAAGCGAGGATCAATGACAAATCCGAATCTCCAGCCCGCCTACGCCGTACGCGAACTGCTACAGACCCTCATTGAGCAGGTTGGTAGGTTCAATGAAGCGCAGGTCTGCTGCCACGATATCACCTACTCCGCCTATCGGATGCTACGGACGATCCACCAGAGCGGCTCGCCTTCGCTGAGCGCGCTCGCGGCGGCCCTGACAATGTCGCCAAGTGGCCTGACTCGGCTGGTCGATCGTTTGGAGCAGAAGCAGTATGTGCAGCGGGTCGCCGATATTGGCGACGCCCGCGTCAGCTACGTTGAGATTCTGCCAGACGGGCGCAAGCTGCTGCAAACAATTGATGTCGAGGCCGTGCAGTTTGTGGAGCGGATCCTCGCCGCCCTCCCAACGCCGCTTGAGGCAACGGTCGTTCCCATGCTGCGAGCCTTAGTCGATGCCGCCCAGACGATCACAGCGCCAGCCTAAACCTGGTTGGTAATTGCCGGCCAGATCGTGTTTTCGGATGTTTGCGACAAACAATCTTTATAGGAGTCATTTCGTGCAAACCCATTTTGATACCGTGGTGATTGGCGCAGGCCAGGCGGGACTTGCGACCGGCTATCATCTCCGCCGGAGCGGACTCACCTACACCCTGCTGGAGGCCAGCGATTCGCTTGGCGGCTCCTGGTCGCGCTACTACGATAGCCTGACCCTTTTCTCGCCAGCCCGCTACTCAGCCTTGCCGGGCCAGCCTTTTCCCGGCGATCCCGATCGCTACCCCACCCGCGACGAGGTGGTCGCCTACCTGCGGAGCTACGCCGAGCACTTTGCCCTACCAGTTATGACAAGCTCCGCCGTGACAGCGGTAACTCACGCCGACGGCGGGTTTCAGATTAGTCTGGCGAACGGCGGAGCGCTAACCGCCCGAAGCGTCATTGCCGCGACTGGCTCATTCAATGACCCTCACATCCCGCAGCTGCCCAGCCAGGCCCGCTTCCAGGGCCAAATCCTACATTCCGGCGACTACCAGCATCCAGCGGCGCTGCTGGGGAAGCGGATCGTCGTGGTCGGGGCCGGGAACAGCGCCGTCCAGATTGCGGTCGAGCTGGCCCAGGTGGCCGACGTAACCCTGGCAACCCGCGCCCCGGTCAAGTTCATTCCCCAGCGCTTGCTTGGCCAGGACTTTCACTTCTGGGCCCGCGTGACCGGACTCGATCGCTCGAACCTGGTATCGGATGTCAGCACGCCGGTGCTGGACACGGGCCGCTATCGGCGCGCCCTCAAGGCTGGAAAGCCCGCCCGACGCCCGATGTTCCGGGCGTTCACGGAGGCCGGAGTGCGCTGGGCCGATGGGCAGGAAGAGGCTATCGATGTTGTGATCTTTGCCACGGGCTATCGCTCACAGCTACCGTACCTGGCCCAGCTCAGCGCGATCGATGCCGCCGGCCAGCTGCTTCAGCGCAACGGGATCGGCACAAAGCAGCCTGGGCTATATTTTGTCGGCCACTCAAAACAGCGCAATGTTGCCTCGGCAACTCTGCGCGGAGTCGGGCCAGACGCGGCGATTGTGGTCCGCCACCTCCAGCGCCAGCTCGCCCACAATCGTGCGGGAACCACCCGTTCAGGCCGATCGACGTGGCTGGCGCGGGTTTGCGCGACGTGGTGCCGACAAGCGAACGCGCGCTAAGCCGGCCGGGCGCGCCCCGTGAAGCGTGGTATGATCAGATGCAAGCTGTGTTTTGCTTGAAAACACGCAGATTCTCATAGACTTTAGGGAGGGACCTTGTGGACTATCGACGGTTAGGAAACGCCGGGATGCGGGTAAGCGCAGTATCGCTGGGTGCGTGGCTGACCTACGGCGGCAGTGTCGAGAACCAGACCGCCGCGGACTGTCTGCGGACAGCGATCGACCACGGCATTAACTTTATCGATGTCGCGGATATCTACGCCCGTGGCGAGGCCGAAAAAGTAGTCGGCGGTGTGATTAGGGACTACAAACGCTCGGATCTGGTGATCTCGTCGAAGGTGTACTGGCCGATGAGCGACCACGTCAACGATAAGGGCCTGAGCCGCAAGCACATTATGGAGTCGATCGACAAAACCCTCCAGCGGCTTGGCACCGACTACCTGGATATCTATTTCTGCCACCGCTTCGACCCCGAGACCCCGCTGGAAGAGACCGTGCGGGCGATGAGCGACCTGGTCCAGGCGGGCAAGGTCGTCTACTGGGGCACCAGCGTCTGGGAGGCCGACCAGATCGAGGCGGCGGTCGGGCTGGCGCGCCAGTACAACGGCTATCTGCCCCAGGTGGAGCAGCCGCGCTACAACATGCTCGATCGCCACATCGAGCCGGAGATTATGCCGGCCTGCACCAAGCACGGCCTGGGCATCACCGTCTGGAGCCCGCTGGCCCAGGGCCTGCTGACCGGCAAGTACAACAACGGCATCCCCGAGGGCAGCCGTGGCGCCGACACCAACTGGCTCAAGGGCGAGCTGAACGACGCCAACGTCGCCAAGATCAAATCCCTGGGCGAGATCGCGGCCGAGCACTCGATCACGATGGGTCAGCTGGCGCTGGCCTGGGTGCTGCGCCGCCCCGAGGTCAGCTCGGTGATCACCGGCGCCACCAAGACCTCGCACGTGCTTGACAACATCAAGGCCGCCGAGGTCCAGCTCAGCGCCGAAACGCTCGGCCGGATTGAGGAAATCCTGGCGTAGGGTTTGCTCCACGAAGGGCACGAAGGCCACGAAGAGAATGAAAACGATTGAATCCTACGTCTAATCCCGTTTATCCAACGAGATCTGTAGATTCTCCCGCCCTTTCTTCGTGATTCTTCGTGCCCTTCGTGGAATTAAAAACAGAACCGCGCCGAACCCTAATACCCCTGCGCCAGCTGATCGGAGAGGGTTGCCCGCAGCTCATCGGAGACGCGCATATACAGGCCGCGGCCCTCGGCGACAATCGTGCCATCGGGCAGCTGGGCAAAGCCCTCCATCTCCAGCGCGCGGCCGCGATCCTTCACAATCATACCGACGAAGGTGATCTCCTGATCGAGCGGCGCGGGCTGGCGGTAGCGCACCTCCAGCCGGCCGGTCATGGTCCAGGCATCGATCAGGAACCCGGCGCGGCCGATGGTCTCATCGAGAATCGAGGCGATAATGCCGCCGTGGACAAAGCCCGGCCAGCCCTGGTGGACGGCAGACGGCTGGAAGCGGGTGACGACCCGGTTCTCCTCCTCAAAAAAATCCAGCTTCAGCCCCTGCGGATTCCCTTTTCCACACACAAAACAGGCCTGCGAGTCGAGTTGCTGCTGCATTAATCTATGCTCCTTGCGACGAAATAACCCGGTCAATGCGGCGATTATAGCACGGGCGTTATCTCCACTCACCCATTTCCGATCAGCTCCGCTGGAAGCCGCTGCGATGATTACCCCCAACGGAATGCGCCCCGAATCCCAGGTCCACTAGGTTGCGTAGCACAGGGCATCCAGGTATACTGGATCAACATTCCAGTTCGGTGACCATACTCGCGTTACTCACATCATCGGTTCAGGAGATGGCGCATGCATTCGCTGTGGCAAGCCTACCTACCACACTATGTCAACGTAGACCTGGCAGCACACCCGGATCAATCACCAGTCGGCCGCGAACAACGTTTCACTGTGGTGGCGCTTTTTGCCGACATCACCGGCTTTACGCCGCTGAGCGAGGCGCTGGGCAAGGCCGGCAAAACTGGCACCGAGCAGCTTACCCGCATCGTAAATCTATGCTTTGCGCCGCTGATCGAGGTTATCCAGAGCTACGGCGGCTTGGTCAGCACCTTCAGCGGAGATGCGCTGACTGCGCTCTTCCCCTACAGCGCTGAATCCGCCGCCCCGGTCCATCTTCGCGCCGTCCAGTGCGCCCTCGATATGCAAACGATTATGCAGCAGTTCGCTACCCTGGAGACCGATATCGGTCTGTGGCCGCTGACCCTGAAAATTGGCCTGGCCGCTGGCAACGTCCTGCACACCACAGTCGGCGATCCAAGCGCGCGCACGGTTTCGGTGGTGGCAGGCCAGGTGCTGCTGCGCTGCACCGCGGCCGAGCGCACTGCCGAGGCCGGCGAGGTAATAATCGATCGCCCATCGCTGCTCGGCACGGGCCTGATTCTGGCCGATGCTGCGACCGCGTTTGCCCGCGTCCTGGCGCTGACCGACCGAGCGACGCCCCATCCACCCACCCAGCGCGTCACCCTAAACGACAAGCTGATCAACCTGATGGCGGCCTACCTGCACCCGGCGATCGCCGGCCGGCTGCGCGAGGGCCAGACCACCCTGATCAACGAGCGGCGCAATGTCACCGTGCTGTTTGTCTGCTTCGAGGACTTTGCCTACGACGATGACCCGCTGGTCGGCCAGCGCCTGAGCCGCTACTTTGCCGAGGTGCTGCCGATCGTCCAGCGCTACGGCGGCTATCTGAACAAGATCGAGATCGGCGACAAGGGCAGCACGTTCCTGATCCTGTTTGGCGCGCCGGTCGCCTACGAGAACGATATCGATCGCGCCGCCCACTGTGCGATCGAGCTACGCGCTCTGACCGAGGTTGAAGCGGCGATCGGCATCAACAGCGGCTTTGTGTTCTGTGGGCTGATCGGCTCGGATATTCGGCAGGAGTATACGGTTATCGGCGATGTGGTCAACCTGGCTGTCCGCCTGATGCAGGCCGCCCAGCCCGGCCAGATCCTGCTCGCCCGCCCGACCTACGCCGCCCTCGCCGCTGAATTCCTGACCGCCCCGCTGCCGGCGCTCAAGGTCAAGGGCAAGGCCGAGCCAGTTGAGCTGTTCGAGCTGACCGGTCTGCGCCAGGCGATGGTGCGCGGGCAGGAGCCGACCTACTCGCTGCCAATCGTTGGCCGGGTCAGCGAGCTGGAGCTGATCACCGAGCGGATCGCTCAGGTCAAGCGTGGGCACGGCCAGATCATCGGCATCACTGGCGAGGCTGGGATGGGTAAGTCGCGGCTGGTGGCCGAGGTCCGCCGCATCGCCCGCACCAATCGGCTGGCGGTCTACGGCGGCGAGTGTTTATCGTATGCCACCAACATCAGCTATATGCTCTGGCATAACCTGTGGCGCACCTTTTTTAACGTCGATCCATTGTGGCCGGTCGGCCTGCAGATGCTCCAGCTGCGCGCGCAGCTGGCCCTGATCGACGAGCAGCTGCTGGATTGGATGCCGCTGATGGCCAACGCGCTGCGCCTCCCGATCTCCGAGCAGAGTTTATCCAGCCTGCTGGATGTGAAGTCGCGCAAGCTGCTGCTTGAGTCGCTGCTGATCGACTGTCTGCTCTATCGGGCCAACGAGTCACCGCTGCTGCTGGTGCTGGAGGACTGCCACTGGATCGACCCGCTCTCCCAGGATTTGCTCGATCGGGTGGCCCAGGCGATCGCCGCTGCGCCGGTGCTGCTGGTGCTGCTCTATCGTCCGCCAACCATCGGCGAGGATACCAGCCTGCTGCAGCGGATCACCCCGCTGCCCTGCTGGACCGAGCTGCCGCTGACCGAGTTCACCCTGGAGCAGACCGAGCAGCTGATCCGCCTGAAGCTGGCCCAGCTGATGGCTGGCAACAGCCCGCTGCCTGAGACGCTGGTGCAGCGGATTACCGAGCGGGCGCAGGGCAACCCCTTCTATATCGAGGAGCTGGTCAACCTGATCGCCGACCAGAAGCTTGATCCCACCAACAGCGCCAATCTGGCCGCGCTCGATCTGCCCGACAGCCTGCATCGCCTGATTATCAGCCGGATCGACCAGCTTGAAGAGGGGCCGAAAAATATTCTCAAGGTGGCCAGCGTGGTCGGACGGCTGTTCAAGGCCAGCTGGCTGTGGGGCGCGTATCCCCAGCTCGGCGGCACCGAGCAGGTCAAGGCGCATCTGGCCACCCTGAGCAGCCTCGACCTGACCCCGCTGGATCGCACCGATCCCGAGCTGGAGTATCTGTTCAAGCACGTTGTCACCCAGGAGGTGGCCTACGAAAGTCTGGCCTATGCCACCAGGGCGACGCTGCACGAGCAGATTGGGCGCTACATCGAGACAACCTATGGCGAAGAGGGAGCGATCGATCTGCTGGCCCATCACTATGGGCTGAGCCGCAACGGCGCGAAGCAGCGCGAGTATTTTCGCCAGGCCGGCGATATCGCCGCCGCCCGCTACGCCAACAACGCGGCGGTCGATTACTACACCCGCCTGCTGCCGCTGCTGACGCCAGCCGAGAAAATCCCGGTCATGTTTGCCCTTGGCAATATCTGGAAGCTGCTGGGCGCCTGGCCCAGAGCCGAAGAGCTCTACCACGCCATTCTAGCCCTGGCGCAGGAGCTGAGCGATCCGATCAGCGCCGGGCAGGCCTGGAGCGATCTGGGGGATATCCAGAGCAGCCAGGGCCAGCATCAGCTCGCGCTACAGAGCAGCGATGAGGCGCTGCTCTGTGCCGAGCAGGCCGGCTCGCTGCTGCTGCAGGTGCAGGTGCTGCTGCGCAAGGGCTGGATTCTATCGTACTGTGGACAGCTCCACGAGGCGCTCGCGATCAGCACGGAGGCGCTGCGGCTGAGCTCCGACCTCGGCGACGAACGCATGCTGGCCCTCAGCCTGAAGCTGCACGGCTATCTGCATGTGCTGCTTGGCCGCTACGATCAGGCCGCGCAGAGCTTTCATCGCGCCCTGGAGATCCACCGCCGCCGCAATGATCGGGAAGATATCGGGCGGATTTTGAATGTGCTTGGCGAGAACGACCGCATGCGCGGCGACTACGCTCAGGCGGTCGAGCACTATCAGGCGGCGCTGGCGATCGGACGCGAGCTGCGCCACCCCGAGCGGCTGATTATGTTCCTCAGCAACCTGGGCGGGGCGCTGGTCGGCACCGGCGCGGCGCTGGAGGCGGTCGCAGTCTTGCAGGAGGCCCTGGATCTGGCCCGCACCACCAACTGGTATGGCCTCGATGAGACCTATCGGTTCCTGGCCGAGGCTTATCTGCTCCTGGGCAGCATCACCACGGCTTTTGAGACCGCCTGCCAGGGCTTGACGCTGGCCCGAACCTATCAGCAGGTGCTGGAGATTGGCAATAACCTGCGCGTGATCGGCACCATTCTGCCGTACCTCGACCATTCGACCCTGGATGTGAGCGCCACCGATATCACGCCAACTCCAACCGCATGTTTTGCCCAGGCGCTGGATATTCTGTCCGGCATTGGGGCCAGGGGTGAGCAGGCCCGCACGCTGTATCAGTGGGCCCGCTACGAGCTGCACAGTGGCGATGCCGAGCAGGGAGCCGCCCACTGGGCTGCCGCCCGCGCCCTGTTCAGCCAGCTGGGCATGCACGGCGAGCTCGCGCGCATGCAGACAGAGCACCTTCGGGAGGCCTAGAATATCGATAGCGATCCGCCGCAGCACTCAGGTGGGATCGGCCGCTGCTCGCCTCGCAACACCATCTATTTGCGACACACTGTAGTATTCTTGACGTTGAATGGGCCATCCTCTACACTCATCTGTAGTACGATCAAGCACATGCTATTAGGCGACCTTGTGGGAGGTGCTGTCACCAACCCCCCGCCAAGGCGGTGGGCGTGCACCTGACCCGCGGTCGGCGCATTGGCCCGTGGTGCTGGTTGGTCTCGGGAAACCAGCGGGCCTGTCTAGGCTGGGTGACACTGGCGGGTGGGTATCGCCAACAACCTTGATCCAGCACCGACC
>JACCRK010000080.1 GCA_013813565.1 Herpetosiphonaceae bacterium | reverse complement strand
CGCCGGACTTCTGGCGCGCCAGCTTCGATATTATTCGCCAGGATATCGACCGCTTTGAGGCGCTGACCCGGCCGGCTGCCTAGGTCGATCACGAAGCCTTGCTGGAGCGGAGGATACTATCGGATATACCTACGCTCCATCGATGGATAACCTGCTGTCCCTGAGAGCGTTACTGCCGGCGCAGTGTATAATAAAAACACCAATTTCTCACTAGATACGATGATGTTCTCACTGCTGCACTGACAGTTGAGATATTGTCCAAGGGTGTTGCCATGCATCGCAATCTCCGTACTCGCCTGCTAACGCTGGTCTTCCTGGGTATTGCCTGTATAGCGCTGGTCAATCTGCTTACCAGCGGATTAAGTCTGCAACGCGTGCGTAATCGGGCGATCACCAATAGCGGGCAGGCGCTCCAGCAGGAGAACGAGCAGTACCTGCGCCAGTTTGTGAAAACTCAGGCCACTGTCACCACCCAGGTCCTTGAATCCGCCCAGCAGATCGCCCAAACTGTGGCTGATGCGCTGAGCGATCCCCCGGCCGACGTAACGCTGCCACCACCGACCGGCGTGTTTACAACCACCGATGGGCGGCGCTACATCCAGGCGGCGACGACGATTTTCATCCCACCCACGTCTGGCCCGGCGGCCTTCGACGAGATTCAGACGAGCGCCACGCTGGAAACGTTCTTGCCAGCCGTGGTGCAGCTCTCGCCAGCAATTCTGCGGGTTTCCTATATCTCGGCCAACGGGATGCTGCGGACGGTCCCGGCGGTGGTGCCGGTCAACCTGGCCGCCGACTGGACGATCGAGAGCGATCTGGCGTTTCAGGCCGGCACACCCAGGGCTAATCCCCAGAAAGCGCTGGTCTGGACCGCTGTCCATCGGGCCTTTGCCGGCACCGAGTATGTGATCTCGGCGGTTCAGCCGATCTATCGTGCCGAGCAGTTTGCCGGGGTGGTGGTGGTTGACCTGAGCATCGAGGACTTGACCAGCTTTCTTGAGCAGTTGAAGTTTGGCGCGACCGGCTTTCCGGCTCTGATGACCGACGATGGGGTGTTGGTCGCCGCGACCGAGATTGGGCAGCGCGTGCTGCTTGGTCGCTTGATCGTCAGCCGCGAGGAGCGTGGACAGGTGCGCCTCGATCAGGCCGATCCGGGGATTGAACCGCTGCTGGTGTCGATGCGCCAGAACCAGGACCTCGTCGAGACGATTACTATCCAGGAGCGCGACTATCTGATGGCCTCGACGCCGATTGAGGATGTCGGCTGGAACCTGGTGATCGCGATTCCAGTCGATGAGATCATGGCGACAACGCTGCGTACAACCGATGATATCACCCGCATCGCCACCCAGACCCAGCTGCTTGGCCTGATGGTGGCCCTGGCGATGACGCTGGCGATCGCGCTGGCTCTGCACCTTCTGCTGCGCCGCCAGCTGCTCAACCCGCTCACCACCCTGACGCGGGCGACCCAGGCGATTGCCGCTGGCGATCTCCGGCCGATCAGCATGCCCTACAACGATGAGATGGGCCAGCTGGCCAGCTCCTTCAATACCATGACCAGCGCGCTCAGCGAGTCGCGGGCGGCAATCCTGCGCCAGAATCAGGATCTGGAGCAGGTTGTCCAGGAGCGCACCGCCGATCTCCAGCAGTCCTTCCAGCGCACCGAGAGCGCCCTGGCCGCCCAGCAGGAGCTGCTGCAAACGTTGAACCAGGTCTCTAGCCCGATTATCCCGGTGATCGAAGGGGTGCTGGCGCTGCCCCTGATCGGCCAGCTCTCCGCCGAGCGCACGCAGTTTGCCACCCAACAGCTGCTTGAGCGCATCGCCCGCGAGCGGGTGCATACGGTCTTGCTCGATCTGACCGGTGTCCCGGTGCTGGATACGGCCGCCGCCGAGGCCCTGCAGCAGACTGTGGCTGCCAGCAGTCTGCTTGGCGCCCACACGGTAATGGTCGGCATTAGCCCGGAGGTCGCCCAGACTATGGTGGCGCTGGGCCTGGATCTGCACGATATCGCGACTGCCGCCGATCTGCGCTCGGCGATTCGCCAGATCATTCAGCGCGGCGGGCGATCAGCCTCATCGTTGCAGGCCCCGTCACCCGGCCCGAAGCGAGATATAATCTACGAACAGGGGTAGAATAATCTCCGCAACGCATGCCCAGGCGGGCAGCATCCATTTTTTGAAGGAGACCAACGATGGTTCGCTACGAAGTTACGGTCGAGACGGCCCCAGAGCTGGGCGCGGCGTTTGAGGACTATATGCGCCAGAAGCACATCCCCGAGATCTTCGCCACCGGCTGCTTCATCAGCATCCACTTTGATCGCGCCGACGCGACCCACTTTCGCACCAGCTATCTCGCCGCCACCCAGGCCGACTTCGAGCGCTACCTGAGCGATCACGCCCAGCACTTTCGCGGCGACTTTGCCGCCCACTTCCCCGCCGGCGCCAGCGCCGCCCGCAATGTGTGGACCGAGATCGAGCGCTGGGGGTAGAGGGATGCCGTTTTTGATCCACGAAGGGCACGAAGATCGGGAATACCGGGCTTGATCCACGTTTTACCGCCGTGAAATACGCACGCAGTAGTAAAACGTTTGTTTATTTCCCTTTGTGGATGAATCAATTCGTGTGCTTCGTGGATAAATCACAATAAGAAGCTTTTTTCGTTTCCCTACCTCCTACTCGCTACCCCTCGACACCCGCCAGCATCCTCTGCGGTAAGATAGGCGAGATAGTTCTTCTGCCTGAGGATCGAACACCGTGAGCAACAACACTCTCCTGACCGCGATCAGCTTTGGCGGCACGCTGCTGCTGGTGCTGATTGGCCTGCTGAACTTCTCGGTCTTTCTGCGCCAGCTGCGCGCCGCCCGCGACCAGATCGACACCTCGCTGCGCCAGCTTGAGCTCGCCCAGAAGCAGCCCGAGATCCAGCTGATCCAGCGGGCCATCGCTGAGACCTCCGAGCATGTGCGGCTGCTGGTCGAGCGGCCCTACCTGCGGCCCTACTTCTACGATG
>JACCRK010000061.1 GCA_013813565.1 Herpetosiphonaceae bacterium | reverse complement strand
AGCTTGGCCATCGAGACCTCTTTGGTCATATCCTCGCCGGCCAGGAGCAGGCGCGTGCAGTGGTAGTTGAGCTGGCGCAGCGCCTCGAGCTCGGTCAGCAGCTCGCTGAGTTTGAAGTGGATCCACTGGTTGTCGATCAGCGGCTGGCCGAAGGTCTTGCGCTCGCGGCAGTAGTTGATCGTCAGACGAATAATCTGATCCATGCCCGAGACCGCCATCACCGAGCCGATCAGGCGCTCCTTCTGGAACTGCTGCATCTGGAGCATAAAGCCCATGCCCTCCTCGCCGATGCGGTTGCTCTGCGGCACCCGCATGTCGTCGAACGACAGCACCGCGGTGTCGCTGGAGTGGTTGCCGAGCTTCTCCAGCTTGCGCGAGACGTGAAAGCCCGGCGTGGTGGTCGGCACCACAATCAGCGACATCCCGCCAAAGCCCGCGCCCTCGCTGGTGCGGGCCAGCAGCGTCACAAAGTCGGCCTGGGTGCCGTTGGTGATCCACATCTTGGAGCCGTTGATGATGTAGTCGTCGCCATCGGGGACGGCCTTGGTGCGAATCGCCGCCACATCGGAGCCGGCGTCCGGCTCGGAGATCCCGATCGCCGCGATCATTTCGCCGCGAATCGCCGGGGCCAGAAAGCGCTGCTTCAGCTCCTCGGAGCCGAACTGCTCCAGCGCCGGGGTGGCCATATCGGTGTGGACCGCGATCGCCATCGGGACGCCGCCGCAGGGGGCGCGGCCAATCTCTTCGGCCATCACAATGTTGTACCAGTAGTCCAGCCCCGCGCCGCCGTACTCCTCGGGGTACGACACGCCCAGCAGGCCGATATCGCCCATCTTTTTAAACAGCTGGTGGCCGGGAAACCCGCGCTCATGCTCCCACTGCTCGATGTGGGGGTTGATCTCTCGCTCGACAAATCGCCGCACCGTCTGACGAAACATCTCCTGATCTTTGTCAAAGTAGATAGACATTCGGGACGCTCCTTTGCGCTGTATGCACTTGCTGGCCTGGGCTGAGATAGAGAGGTGACGCAGTGTGTCAGCGGTATTTTCGCCTGATTTCAGGATCACGTCAAATTATGATCCACGAAGGCCACTAAGCGACACGAAGCATTAAATTATGTACGGCGGGTCTCCGTACCCGCCCGCACCAACTAGCTCCCAGCACTCTCCAGCAGCCGCATCAGCTCGCGGGCCAGCTTGACCGGGTCGTGGCGCAGGGGGTTGTCGAGGTTGATCACGTTGGCGGTCCGAATGGGCAGGGCCGTGTTTTTGACATCAAGCGACACCACGCTGGTGCGGCCCTGCCACTCGGGGGCGAAGCGGTGGGTCGGGCGGTCGTTGCTGTTGGCCAGCGCCAGATCAAACACGCCCGGCCCGACGTGGTCGAGCAGCGCCTGAATGTGGGCCTGCACGCCAAAGTGGTCGGTCTCGCCCGGCTCGGTCGCCACGTTGCAGATATAGATCCGCAGCGCGTTCGACGAGCGAATCGCCTGGGCGATCTCGCCGATCATCAGGGTGGAGAGCAGGCTGGTGTACAGGCTGCCCGGCCCGACCAGAATCAGGTCGGCGTCGCGGATGGCGTTGATGCTGGCGCGGGTGGCGGCGGCGTCGGCGGGCTGTAGATAGACCCGGCGAATTGGCGCTGCGCCCTTGGCGATCTGCGACTCGCCGCTGATGTGCTCGCCCGGCGCGCCGCCCACGCCCTCAAGCTCGGCCCACAGCACCACATCGTCCAACGTGGCCGGCACGATCTGGCCGCGCACCGCCAGCACCCGGTTGGCCTCGCGAATCGCCTCATCGAACGAGCCGGTCACCTCGGTCAGCGCGGTGATAAATAGGTTGCCGAACGAGTGACCCTCCAGCCCCTCGCCGCCGCTGAAGCGATGCTCGAACAGCTTGGTCATCAGCGGCTCGGCCTCGGCCAGCGCCGCCAGACAGCGCCGAATATCGCCCGGCGGCAGAATGCCAAACTCACGCCGCAGCCGCCCGGACGAGCCTCCATCATCGGCCACGCCGACGATCGCCGTAATATTGTCGGTGTAGAGCTTCAGGCCACTGAGCAGGGTCGAGAGGCCGTGCCCGCCGCCCACCGCCACCACCCGCGGCCCCCGCTTGGTCCGGCTGCGGCCCCACAGGGTGCGCACCAGGTCGGGCCGCTGGCTGGCCACCGGCAGCAGCGCGCTGATCATCACCCGATTGAGCTTGACAATCGCCCAGCTGGTGGCCGTAATCCCCAGCACACACAAAATGATCATGCGCACCCAGCGTGGCCAGAACTGCAGCGTCAGATAGTAGACAAACGCTGGAAACTGGATGCTGGTGTAGAGATCACGCATCCCCAGCGCCAGGCCCAGGGCCGAGATCATCAGCCCGAACAGCAGCAGCAGCAGCCAGCGCTTGACGCCAATGCCGACCGCCAGCCAGCGTCGATTAAGCAATTTTGGTTCACGCATAGAAGATCGCCATCCCTGAACAATGATCAAGCCGCAATTATCAGTCAGCCGCCCATAACCGGCAAGTGTGCCCTGGAATGCCCAGAGGCCACGGTGCGGATCTGTGTATAATAGCGAGACCTTGTTTTACGAGATACACGTATGCAGCTACCTTTCACCCGGCCGTCCCAGCGCCCTGATCAGACCGCGGCGCGACCTTCCTGGCGCACCTATGCGGCCCCAGCCTTGCTGATCACCGGCGCAGTCGTCTATCTGGCGGTGTACATTTTTACCTATAGCCAGTATCCGTCCGATGACGCCTATATTCATCTCCGCATCGCTCGCCATCTGGCCGAGCACAATGTGCCCTACTACAATCCCGACCAGGCGGTTGCCGGCGGCAGCTCGCTGTTCTGGCTGATCCTGCTTGGTGGTCTGTTTAAGCTGATCAGCGCCACCCCGCTGATTCTGCCCTATCTCACGCTGGGCTTCACCCTGGGCGCATTCGCCGTGTGTACGCTGCTGTTGCAGGAGCGCTTCAGCCGCAGCCAGGCGCTGGTGCTGGCCTTCTTTCTGGTAGCGACCACGCTGGTGAATGTCGCCGCACTGCTGATGGAGACGCCGGCAGCGATTTTTTTCTGGCTGCTGGCAGTTCGCTGCTGGCAGAGAAAGTCCTTTGGCTGGATGGGCTTTTTCTCGGCCATGGCGTTTCTGACCCGCTACGAATTTGCCGTCTGGCTGATCGTCGGTCTGCTGATGCTGGAAGATCGTCGCACAGCATACCGCTATGTCCTGGGCGGCGTCGGCCCGGCGCTATTTTTCGTGGTGTTTAATCTCACGTTTTTCGCCACCCTGATCCCCAACACCGTAACCGCCAAGTCGCAGGTCTACCCCTTATCCTTGGACGAGTTTTTGTTTCTCCTGGATACAAACAGGCTTGGCTTGGCGCTGTTTAGCGCGATCAATCTTGGGCTGTTGATTGCCAGCCTCAAGCACGATCTGCCCCGCTGGATGAAAGCCTGCGCCTTTTTTCCGCTGGCGCTCTTTGGGATGTATTGTATGCGCAAGGTTTTTATGTTCAGCTGGTACTGGCCGAATGTTTTCTTTCCCCTCAGCCTGGCCTATCTGCTGATCTTCACTGGCAAACAACGAGTCGCCTTCGTGATCTTTCTCTTCAGTTTCTCGCCACCGCTCACTGCAGCAGTCACCGATGGCTATGGGTTGTTCACCGGCAACCCTAGCCTGTACCGTGAATATGATCCCGGCCGACGGGTTCAGCAGTATCTGCGGATTGGCGCTGAGCTGGATCGCGCCTATCCCGACGCAGTGCTTATGACCTCGGAGATTGGCGGGCTGGGCTGGGGCTTTCCTGGCCGTATCATTGATGCGGTCGGATTAGTCTCGCCTGAGTCGCTGCGGTATCACCCGATGGCCGTGCCAGAAGACCGCGACTCTGCGATCAACGGCTCAATTCCGCCGCAGGCCATCCAGGATCTTCAGCCCAATCTGGTTGTTTCGATGGAAACATTTAGCAAAGCCGTGCGCCGGGATATCGCCAATGGCCGGCTAGAGAACTATTATCTGTTGCAAGAGTATCCTGTGCTGGCGCCAGATAGCCACTCCAGCCACGTGGATCTGTGGGGCGCCCATCTCACGCAGGTCTTCAGCCGCAGCACCGATCTGAATCGGCCATAATTCTGACCGAGTGAAGCTGTATGCATCACCGTGTACAGCTAACACCACAGCGAAAACAGTGTGCTATGATTGGCAGTAGTAGTTAATTTCAGCTTAAAAAGGATGGCGTACTGTGGCTGTGGTGCTGGATATTTTGTTGGCGGTCATGCCGATCGTCTTTGCTGTGCTGGGATTTCAACGCGGCATTCAGCGCGAGGCGATGACGCTGATCGGCATTTTACTGGGCGCACTGCTGGCGGAGATCTGGGCCGAGTCCTGGGCAATCGCCAACGCGGCGCGATTTGATAATGATGTCGCTGGCACGCAGGCCTTGATCTCGGTGCTGCTGCTGCTGTTCAGCGCGATCTTCATCGGCTACGGCGGCGCTGTGCTGTTGCCGTCGCGCCGGCAGCTGGCGCAGGGCAGCGCCCGCTTCTACGGCGTTGTAGCGGGCGGAATCAACGGGCTGCTGCTGATTGGTTTGCTGCTGCGCTATGCCAGTCTGCGGATTGGCCTGGGCGTACCGGCCCCGCTGATCGCGCAGACCAGGGTTGGCGGACTGCTGACCGAGCGCCTGCCGCTGCTGTTGCTGTTCGGCATGGTTGGCGGAGCGGTGATTGTGCTGGTGCGGCTGATCCAGGGCCTGCTGTTTAAGCTCCACGCCAAGCCCGCCGCCAAGCCGGTCGCCGCCGCCAGCAAGCCGGTCGGCGCCGCCGCCGCCAAACCTGCCGCCGCCACAGCCGCGCCCAAGCCAGCTGTTGCCGCGCCCAAAGCGCCTACCCCCGACTCAACCACCAACCCGATTTTGCGTGACCTGCTGCTGGATGAGCATAAAAAGGGGTAGTTGTGGGTTCGGGGCTAGGGGCTAGAGATTAGGTCGTTCCAATACAAACCCAGGCCAATAATCCAAAAACGCGCCGTACATTCAGCTGTACGGCGCGTTTTTGTTGGGTGAGGTGTTTACTTCAGGATCAGCGGCATATACACATAGTTGGTGAACGAGTAGGTTACCTGGGCGCCGCAGAAATAGCGGTTCAGCGATGCGCTGCCCTGGTTCCACTCCAACACCAGCGCTCTTTGGGTTTTGTCGACCACATATTTCGGCGCCAGCGTGGCACCCAGCACCCCGGTGCCAGCCACGGAAAGCGTGGTTCCCGCCAGCTGGGTCTTGGCGCCATTTGGCGCGACCGCGAAGAGCCGCAGGTTGGTCGGGCCATTGTTGGCGTTGCGGTAGAAGTGCTTGATCTGAGTGATGGTGGCGCCGTCGGGCACATCGACCAGCGCAGTGAAGTCCTCCAGATCGGTCGTGTCACCGGTGGCGATACAGCCAGCCTCATCGGCCACATAGTCCACCGACCACTTGTTGGGGCGGAAGGTCGTCCCAGCGATGAAGCGGGTCTGGGCGCCAGTCCTGGCGGTCGTTGGCGGGGTATATTCAAGTCGCGCCCCACAGAATTTCAGCCCTGATCCGACATACCCGCCAAAGTCGGCCTGCAGCACCAGCGAGCGGTTTGACTCATTGACGATATACGGGGAGACGGTCAGGCTTGCCTCCTCCGACATTGTACTGTTGAATGATGCCACCAGAGCCAGCGTGCGGCTGATGCCCTGACCATCATACTCAATCAGACGGACAGTTACATTTTCAGTGACGGTATCGTTAAAGAACGTCTTGAGGCTAAATACCTCGGCGCCTTCGGGCAAATTCACATCGGCGGTCAGATAGCGCCCGCTGTTTTTCAGCTGGGTACAGCCGCCGCCAGAGTACCCATAGTCGGTATCTGAGTCGCGGGTGCTGAAGGAGCTGCCGGCGATAAACTGATAGCCTGGCGACAGCGCCGGCTCAGAAAGCGTGTAGGTGATCCGGGCGCCACACAGCTGCACGCCGCTGTTGAACACCTTCGGCTCCCACTCCATAAACAGGCCGCGCTCGACCATGTTGACGGTGTAGGGCGTGTCGTTTGCGGTTGGGTGGACGATTGGCACGCTGACTGAGGCGTAGCCAGCGCTGGTCGAGATCGCCGCCGTGGCCAGCTTGCGCGAAAAATTAAAGCCGTTGGTGTCCCACAAGGTCAGCGTGCCGGACGTTGGATTCGTGCTGGTATCGTTCAGAAACAGCTCCAGGGTTTCCAGGGTGGCGCCGTCAGGGATCGGCACAGCGGTGGTGAACTCGCCCGAGCTAGTCGCGTAGATACAGCCATTTTGCGTCTCGTAGGCCGAGGTTCTATCGCGGCTATGGAAGGCGCTGCCGGCAATCCACAGATAGTCGGTCTCCGGCGCCTGTGGGGCCAGGGACGCTGCGGGGGTGAGGGATGGGGTGGCCAGCGCGTTGTTGGGCAGACCGCCGGTGAATAAAATCCCAACAAGAAGAACAAAACCGAAACGTGAAAAGAATGAATGGGTCAAACGGTTCATATATGGGTTCCTTTCCTAAATATCTACCATCACCTATCGTACAGCGGCGCCATCCTAGCATAGAACGTTTAAAAAGAAAAACATCCCCACCGCCAAGCTCAGGGCAGGGAGGTAAAGATGCTTGGAGTTTGGGAAAAGATCTGCGGGGCGGGTGGGAATGCGCAGGCGCCCGCCTGATTGCTCAAGCGGGCGCCTGCGGTGATGGGGAACTATGGTTTAGTCGTTGGCTTTTTG
>JACCRK010000059.1 GCA_013813565.1 Herpetosiphonaceae bacterium | reverse complement strand
CCGGGCCAATCTCGGCGGCGCTGCCGAACGCCTGAACCTCGGGCAGGTGCAGATCGCCCAGCTGGCTTTGCACCCGCAACCCAGCGCGCTGGAGCGCCGCCAGCTGGGTCCCCCGCGCCAGCCAGACTACAGCGCAGCCCGCAGCAGCCAGCCGCCCCCCAAAATACCCACCGACCCCGCCAGCGCCAATAATACCGATTCGCATGATGTATACTCCTGTACTACGTGAAAAGCCCCGCACGACCCGTGGCAACAACCTTGCCCAGTTATCCAGATAGGGCTAGAGTCACCCGGCGGGACAGACCTGTGAAAGCTCATTATATCAAAGCCGGATCAGCAGCTGAGGCTGGCGAAAACATAGCTGGAGATTATGGTTATAATTGAGCAAACCTATCTCAGCATCATACTGAAAAGCGTACAATGAATTAATAAAGTGACTAAACATTCGTGCGTGTGAAGCGCACCGCTGGTCTGTGCTGACTCAGCGCGAAGCCAGGTATAGCCCAAAGCTTTCGATAGGTTGACGAAACTGCTTCTTTCGCAGTATCTTTAGTAGGAAATATGGCAAAGAAGCCAACAAGGAGAACACGTTCATGGCTGTTGTAGATTATCAGACGGAGCCTCGGCCCGCTGAGATCGCTAGTGGTGACCTCAACATCAACGACTTCGCGATTATCGTCGCTACGCCGAATGGCTCGGGAAGTCAGACCGCAAACAATACGCTCCTCCGCGCATTTTTCAACATGGGCATTCCAGTGACGGGGAAAAACCTTTTTCCCTCGAACATCAAAGGGCTGCCAACCTGGTACTCAATCCGCTTGAGCAAAGATGGCTATCAGGCGCGCCGGCATAAAAAAGATATTCTGGTGGCGATGAATCCGGCCACCGCCCAGGACGATCTGAAGGATCTTGAGCCGGGCGGGGTGTGTCTCTACCCCAACGACTCGCGCATGGAGCTGGCCCGCACCGATATTACCTACTATCCCATGCCGGTCAAAGAGCTGGTGAAAAATTCCGGCGTTGGCGTCGATCTGCGCGACTATATTGCCAACATGGTCTATGTTGGTGTTTTAGCCCACCTCCTGGGCATCGAGATTGCCCAGATCGAGAGCGCGCTGAGCAAGCACTTCAAGGGCAAGGCCAAAGCCATTCAGGTGAATATGGGCGTGGTCAACGCCGCCGTGGAGTGGTCGCAGGCCAACCTACAGACCCCCTGCCAGTTCCGCTGCGAGCCAATGGCCCAGACCGCCGGCAAGCTCATGCTCGACGGCAATACGGCGGCCGCACTGGGCGCGGTCTTCGGTGGTGTCACCGTCGCCGCCTGGTACCCGATCACCCCCTCAACCAGCGTGATCGATGGCCTGAACGACTATTTGCCCCGGCTGCGCATGGATCCTGAGACCGGCCAGCCAAACTATGCGGTGATCCAGGCCGAGGATGAACTGGCGGCGATCGGCATGGTGCTGGGCGCTGGCTGGGCGGGCGCACGGGCGATGACCTCGACCTCCGGCCCCGGCCTGTCGCTGATGGCTGAGTTTGCCGGCTTTAGCTACTTCGCCGAAGTCCCCGCCGTGATCTGGGATGTGATGCGCATGGGGCCAAGCACCGGCATGCCCACGCGCACCTCGCAGGGCGATATTCTGTCGGCCTACTTCCTCAGCCACGGCGATACCCAGCAGGTCTGTCTGCTGCCCGGCTCGGTCATCGAGTGTTTCGAGTTCGGCTACCTTGCCTTTGACTTCGCCGAGCGCCTGCAGACGCTGATCATCGTGCTCAGCGACCTCGACCTCGGCATGAACCAGTGGATGTCGGACACCTTCGAGTATCCCGAGCAGCCGCTGGATCGCGGCAAAGTCCTCCACGCCGAGGACTTGAAGCAGATTGAGTCGTGGGGCCGCTATCGCGATGTGGACGGCGACGGGATCGCCTACCGCACGCTCCCCGGCACCAATCACCCGAATGCCGCCTACTTCACCCGCGGCTCGGGCCACAACGCCGACGCCAAGTACACCGAGCGCTCGGACGAGTGGATGGAGAATCTCGACCGCCTGGCCAAGAAGTTCCAGACCGCCCGCACAATTCTGCCCAAGCCGCTGGAGATGAACCACGAGAATGCCACCGCCGGCCTGATCTCGTATGGCTCCAACGACCCGGCGGTGATCGAGGCCCTCGATCGGCTCCGCGAGCAGAAGGTCAACGTTGCCTACCAGCGCATTCGGGCGCTGCCATTTGCGGCCGAGGTCGGCGACTTTCTGGCGAAGTACGAGCGCGTCTACGTGGTCGAAAATAACTACAATGGGCAGATGGCCCAGCTGCTGCGCATGGAATATCCAGCCTATGCAGCGCGGGTTGTGGCCCTGGCCAACTGCGATGGCCTGCCACTCACCGCCCGCTGGATCACTGAAGCCGTTGTAGAACAGGAAGGATAAGCACATGGCAACGACCAAAGCGCCTGTAGCCAAGCCAAAAATTAATCTTCTCGGCTTCGAGCAGGCAGAATATAAAGGCGGACCTTCGACGTTGTGCCCCGGCTGTGGCCACGACTCGATCTCATCGCGGATCGTGTCGGTGTGTTTTGAGCTTGGCATCCAGCCCTACCAGATGGCCAAGTTCAGCGGCATCGGCTGTTCGTCCAAAACCCCGGCCTATTTCCTCGGCCGCTCGCACGGGTTCAACAGTGTTCACGGGCGCATGCCCTCGGTAGCCACCGGCGCCCTGGTCGCCAACCGCAATCTGGTTGGCCTGGCGGTCAGCGGCGACGGCGACACCGGCTCGATTGGCCTGGGCCAGTTCAAGCACATGGTCCGCCGCAATGTCCCGATGATCTATATCATCGAGAACAACGGCGTGTATGGCCTGACCAAGGGCCAGTTCTCAGCGACCGCCGATATCGGCCAGAAGCTGAAGTATGCCGGCCTCAACGAGCTACCGCCAATCGACCTCTGCACCGAAGCGATCATTGGCGGCTGCACCTTCGTCGCCCGCTCGTTCGCCGGCGACCCCAAGCAGGTCGAGGCCTTGCTCAAGGCGGCCTTCAGCCATCGCGGCATGGCGGTGATCGACATCATCAGCCCGTGCGTGACCTTCAACAACAACGAGGACTCGACCAAGAGCTATGCCTATGGCAAAGAGCACGAGGAGCGGCTCCACGATATGACCTTCGTGCCAGCCCGTGAGGAGATCACCGTCGACTACGCCGAGGGCGAGGTCAAGCCGGTGACCATGCACGATGGCTCGACCGTGATTCTGAAGAAGCTCGAAAACGCCTACGATCCGACCAACCGCCTGGAGGCGCTGACCCGCCTTGAGGAGGCCCGCGCCAACCAGGAGTTCATCACCGGCCTGATCTATGTCAAGCCCGAGGGCGCGCCAACCATTCACGACATGGTGCATATGACCGATCAGCCGCTGACCCAGCTGCCAGACAGCAAGCTCCGCCCCTCGCGGGAGGCGCTCACCAGCGTGCTGCAGGATCTGCTCTAGCCACCACGCGCTAACGGTATCAATCAAGGACACGCAGCACAAGTGGATTCTGGTGCTGCGTGTTTATTCCAGCCAATGGTTTGCGAGGAGAGTGTGTTTGTTCACGTTCTACATCGTTTCCAGGACAACGTATCACAGGGCCAGTATGTTATGACAATTCATGCTGTTACGGTGTATCGTCTATAGGCTACGATTGAGAGGTTCAGATGCAATGTTCAAATTGTGGCAATGATGAAACGAGAACTCGCTCTATTAGTCGAAGTTACGGTAAAGTTGAGGATTTACTGGTTATTGAGAATATACCAGTGATTAGTTGCCCAAAGTGTGGCGAAAGCTATATGACCGCTCAAACTTTGCGTGAAATCGAGCGAATTAAGCAGCAACGCCAACAGCTTTCCATCAAGCGTCCTGTCGCTGTGGCTGAGTTTGCTTAGAAACATCAGAAGAAGGGCTTCTTCCTCGCATACGCGAAGCATCACGAAGGATCGTTGTGAGCTTCGCGTTTCTTTATCGCCAGGCTGAAGGAGAAGATCTGTATCGGGAGCTATGATCAAATCACCACAAAATCAACCAACCCGCCGCTCCCGCCTTGGGGCTATCGCGATGATCGGCCTGATGGTGGCCTTCAGCCTGGCGCTGCTGAAGGTGGATTTTGCCGCGTTTGGCGAGTATGGCTATCTGGGCGTGTTCCTGATTGTGCTGCTGGGCAATGCCACCGTGATCGTGCCGGCGCCGGCGTTTGTCGCGGCGTTTGCCGCCGGGCGCACGCTCGACCCGTGGCTGGTTGGCCTGGTCAGCGGCGTGGGCGCCGGGCTGGGCGAGACGACCGGCTATCTGCTTGGGCGGGCCGGGCGCAGCGCCATCGGGGATCACCCGCGCTTCGCCCGCATCAGCGACCACGTCAGGCGCTGGGGGGCGCTGGCGGTGTTTGTCTTCGCCGCACTCCCTAACCCGCTGATGGATGTGGCCGGCATGGCCGCCGGGGTGCTGCGGCTGCCGTTCTGGAAATATCTGCTGGCCTGTAGCGCCGGCAAAATTCTCCGCTTCACCGCGCTGGCGCTGCTGGGCCACTACGGCTGGCCCTAAATGACCTCATCGTACCACATCAAAGGAGCCCTATGCGTGTTTATCTGATCCGCCACGGCCAGTCCTACCAGAACACCAACGACCTGCGCCAGGCGATCTCGGTCGAGGATTTTCGGCGGCTGGTGGCCGACTCCCACAGCTCCGAGCTGACCCCAACCGGCATCGAGCAGGCGCAGCAGGCGGCCGCGCAGCTGGCAACGCTTGGGCTGACCCAGCTCTACGCCAGCCCCTATCTGCGGGCGCAGCAGACGGCGGCGATTATCAGCGCGGCGGTCGGGCTGCCGGTGGTGACGATCAACGCGCTGCACGAGGTCAACCCGCTGATCCCGCCGGTGCTGCGGCGCAACCGCATGCGCTCGCTCGGCTCGCTGTATGTGCGGGGCTACCTGCACCAGATGTGGCCGCATCGGCCGGAGTCCGGCGAGACCTGGTGGGCGGTGCGGCAGCGGATCGCGGCGGTCTGGCGGGATCTCAACGCGGAGTGGCGGCCAAGCAACCGTCCGGCGCTGGTGGCCCACCGGGGATTTATCTGGTCGGCGCTGCGCTATCTTGATGACCTGCCGGGCTGGCAGGTTGTGCGGCGTGAGCTCGACAACGCCGGGATCTCCGAGGTTGCGCAGGTCTGAGGTGCGTCCGCGTGGGTATTTGATCCACGAAGGACACGAAGGACACGAATGTATCGTTGGCAGTGGGACGGGTGTTCTAGGGCCAATACCGTTCAAATAAGCCCGTAAATTCCCCTCTCCATCGCCATTGGCGGGCGCCCTTTGGGCAGCGGTGGCGCGTAGCGCCGGGGTGAGGTCAAAAACCGGCTCGATTCCCGTATTTGAACGGTATTGGTTCTAGGGCATAATCAAGAACCCGGTTTGGGATGAACCGCTGGTTTTAGTCCAGACGAAAAGGCTAACCCCTAACCTCTACCCCTAACCTCTAACCCCTAATCCCTGCTTGATGATGCTCTTTCCAGACAGCCCAGACTGGTCGCATACACCTGGCGGGCCGTATCGTCCCAGCGGAAGCGGGCGGCCTGCGGGCGGGCGCGCTGCGTCAGGTCGGCGTGGTGGGCTGGATTGTGGCAGATCGCCTCGATAGCGCTGGTCCAGGCGCCCGGCTCCAGCGGCAGCAGCACCCCGGCGTCGCCAACAACCTCGGGCAGCGATGATGTTCGGGCCGCCAGCACCGGCGTGCCACAGGCCAGCGCCTCCAGCGGCGGCAGCCCGAAGCCCTCGTAGCGCGAGGGAAACGCCAGGGCCAGCGCCCCGCTATACAGCGTCGGCAGATCCGCCTCGGCGACAGCGGGCAGCCGCCAGACCCGCCCGCGCAGCGGGTCGCGATCCAGCAGGCGCTCGGTCGCCGGGTCAAACCAGCGCCCGGCCAGCACCAGGCCAACCGCGCCAGTGTTGGCGGCGGCCCAGGCGTTCAGCAGCAATGGAATATTTTTGTGGGGCTTATCCGAGGCCAGATAGACGATATAGCGCTCCGGCAGGCTGTGGGCGGCCCGAAAAGCGGCGATCTCAGGCGCTGGGCGTGGGGAAAACTGCCGGCTCACCCCGCCCGAGGTAAGGCTGAGGCGGGCGGGGTTGAGCGAGTAAAACTGGACGAGATCGGCGGCCGCCGAGCGCGACATCGTACAGATCGCCGCCGATCGCGCCAGCGCCAGATGGTGCAGGACCCGGATCTGCACCCGCTTGAGCGGCGAGAACAGCTCGGGGACGCGCCACGAGATCGCATCGTAGACCACCGTGATCGCCGGACAGCTGGTCCACAGCGGCCGCACATAGTAGGGGAACAGCGCTACATCGGCGCCCAGATCGCGGATGATCCGCCCGATCTCCCAGTGCTGGCGCAGGCCAAACACGGCCGCGTCGCTGCGCACCACCTGGGCGCCCGCCAGCAGCGGCGTGAGATCGAAGCGGGTGCGCGGCGTTGCCGGCAGGATCACGCTCAGCTGCGGACCGGCGGGCAGACGTAGCAACGCCAGCGCCAGCTCGTAGCCGTAGCGGGCGATCCCAGGAAAGTGATCATCAAGCGTGCGGAGATCGAAGGCAAGCTGCATAGCGTTTAGCTATCGCTGGCTTGGTCGGGTGCCGCCACCGCTTGCTTCTCCTCCTGGTAGCCAAGATAGGGCTGGGTGGTGATGGTGCGCGGCTCGGTATCCAGCACCCGCACGGTCAGCACCTGACCAGCTTCATCGGCGATCCGCCCGGTCCAGCGCATAATGCCCTCGGCGTTGGGGCCAAGCTTTTTGGGCCGCTTGACCAGGCGGCTGCCAGGAATTTGCTCCAGAATAAAGACTGAGGTTTCGTTCTGCGTGCTCATTGGATCCCTTTCTAATTTTATGTCAAATAAAAATACCCGCCGCGTACTTCACAACTTCCGCAGGCTGGCCCAGGTGTAGCCCAGCGCCCCAACATAGCTCGTCAGCGCCTTGAGCGGCTTGAAGCCAGGCCGCCACGATGGAGCGGCGAACGAGTAGGGCAGCACAATATTGATCGGCAGAATCGCCGTGCGAAAGGCCAGATAGGCCAGCGCGTGGAGCGGCGAGCGCAGATTACGCCCACGGGCACGGGTCGGATCGCGCTGCACCTCCTGGGCGTGACCAACCCCATACAGCCAGTGCTTGCGCAGCAGCGCCCACAGATTGGCGGGCGCCGGGTGCCAGGCCCAGGTCTCTGGCACCAGGACGAAGCGATAGCCAGCCCGGCGGACGCGCAGAAAGAACTCAGTATCGACGCCACGGATCAACGTCGCATCGAACCCACCCACGTCGCGGTACAGCTCACGTCGCATCGCGCAGCAGGTCGTCGTAATCTCGCAGTAAAACGAAGGCGGGTCGGGGTTCGTCTCCAGCGGCGCGTGGACGACCGCGTGCTCGATGCGCGGAACCTCGCGGGCCACCCAGCGCTGAAACCAGGGCGCGCCAGGGGGCAGGAGCTTGGCGGCGCCGGTCACACCAATGGTTGGGTCGGCGATCAGCGGCTCGACCAGGCGCTGAATCGCATCGGCGTTGCCGAGCACCGCATCATCATCAATAAAAACAATGTAGGGCGCCGTAGTGCGGGCGGTCGCAACATTGCGGGCGCGGCCGTTGGGACGAACACCCACGGCAACTTCAATTTCCAGCGGCTGCCAGGTCTGCCGGGCGATCGAATCGCGGAGTGCGGCAATCCGCCCATCGAGGGAAGGAATCACTACAGCAATCGGGGGATAGGCGGGCTTAAACATAGCGTGTATAATAGCATAGGTTACTGCCAGCAGCCGTCAATAGCTGGTATTACTCGGGCAAATCCGGCCCAAAAAGCGGCGCTTACCTCTCGAAAAGCGGCCTACTTTTGAATAGAGCACCATGGATCAACCTCGCCTGATTCATTGCATCTTCACCCGAATCATCGACCATGACTAGCGTGCGGCGAACACACTTCCATAGCGTACCACGATCACACGCCTCGTTATGCGGCTAGTGGTGTTTGATGATCGATGTTCATGTTCTGTCATCAATTGACCATTGACGCGCCCTTGGCATAGCGGCTAAAGTACCAGCAGCATCGAAGAATAGGAACCCTGATGACTCAACTAAGCGCCACTGATATAGCCCAGATTGAGCAATTGCTCCCCAGGCAGCTCGCCGCTGCGGTGCTCGATCAGACCAGCTACGCTACGCTTCTGGAGGCCACCGCGTGGCTGCATGAGCAGATTGCAGCGGTCAGTCGCTTTGTCCCGGCACCAGTGCTGCGCCATCATCTCCACCTGGGCGCGCCCGGTGAGATCCACGGGTCGATGTGGCACGGCTCGCTGCTGTTCGCCGATCTCTCCGGTTTCACCGCGCTGTCCGAGCATCTGGCCAGCCTGGGCAGCAAAGAGGGCGCCGAGGAGATCACCCACGTGATCAATCGGCTCTTTACCGGCCTGGTCGAGCAGATCGAGATTCACGGCGGCGATTTGATTAAGTTTGGCGGCGATGCGCTGACCGTCTTTTTTGACGCCGCGCTGCTCGGGCCCAACCACGCGGCCTGGGCGGTGGCGGCGGCGCAGCGCATGCAGGAGCGGATGGCCGAGATCGGCACCGTGCCAACCCGCAAAGGCACCTTCGATCTGCGGCTGCGGATTGGCGTCCATAGCGGGCAGGCCTTCGCGGCGCTGCTTGGCGATGAGCACCATCAGGAGCTGCTGCTGACCGGCAACGATGTCAACCATGTCGCCCGCGCCCAGGAGATAGCGCGGCCTGGCGAAGTTGTGATCTCAGCGACCACCCTGGCCGAGCTCCAGCGCTGCTACAGCGTGCCCCGTGAAGATGGCTTTGAGGCCGTGCTGGCGTTCAGCGCGCCGACACCACCTGGCGCCCCAGTGCCGTTTATCTACCCCCCAGATACCAACGACCTGGTGGAGCTGCGCCATCTCCTGCGCGTGTATGCGGCGATCCGCCTTTTCCTGCCGCAGAACCTGACCGAAGACCAGCTGATCGGCAGCGACGAGACCGCGGTGGGAGAATTTCGGCTGGTGGCGGTGCTGTTTGCCCACATCACGCCATTCAGCGCGGTGATCGAGCACTACCAGGGCGACCCGCAGGCGATTACACCCCTGATCAACAGCTACTACCAGCGCATGCAGCAGATCGTCACCCACTATGGCGGGGTGGTCAACAAGCTGGACATGGCCGCCGACGGCGACAAGCTGATGGCGATTTTCGGGGCGCCGATCGCCCACGAGAACGATGCCGAGCTGGCCCTGCGCGCCGGGCTGGCGATGCAGGAGACCATGAATGAGATCAATGTGATCCTCTACCAGGCTGACCCACATCTGCCGCTGCTGGATCAGCAGATTGGCATCAACCAGGGCCATGTGTTTGCCGGGCTGGTCGGCAGCGACCGCCGCCGCGAGTACACCGTGATGGGCGACCCGGTCAACATCGCCGCCCGCCTGATGAGCGCCGCCGCGCCAGGCGATATCCTGGTCAGCCCGGCGATCAAGCGCATCAACAGCGGTAGCTTCGCCTTCGAGACCCTGCCGCCGATTGCGCTCAAGGGCAAGAGCGAGCCGATCGAGCCAGCCCGCGTCGACCGGGCCTACAATGTCCGCCGCGAAGTCACCCGCGCCTCGCTGGTTGGCCGCCAGGCCGAGCTTACCATTATCTGTGAGGCCGCCGCCAGCGCGCTGCGTGGCACAGGCCACGTTATCGCGGTCACTGGCGAGGCGGGGATCGGCAAATCGCGCCTGCTGGAGGAGGTGCTCCAGTGGCTCACGCTGGCCTCGTTTGATCCCACCGCCGCTGTGCCGACGTTTACCCCAATCACCGTCGAGTGTCAGTTCTACGAACAGACCACGCCCTACGCCTCGGCCAGCGAGCTGCTGAGCCAGATTTTACGGCTGCGCACCGATCTGGCCGACGGTGCCACGGTCGCCCATGTCACCCAGCGGGTCGAGCGGCTCACGCCAGAGCTGGCGCGCTTCACACCGTTGCTCAGCGATGTGCTGCATTTGCCGTTCCCCGAGTCGCCGCTGACCCAGGCGCTAACCCCGGAGCAGCGCCACGACCGGGCGCTCGACCTGATCGAGCAGCTGATCTATGCCTCGGCCCGCCAGACCCCGCTGGTGCTGCTGTGGGACGACCTCCACTGGATCGACGCCTCATCGCGGGAGCTGATCGAGCGGCTGTCCAGCCAGATCGCCAACGAGCCGCTGCTGTTCCTGGCGGGCCTGCGACCTGAGAGCACCCAGCCGATCGCCTGGCCCGCCCAGACCACCGCGATTACCCTGAGCGAACTCAGCGACGAGGACCGCGTGGCCCTGGCCTCGGCCATTCTCGGCGGCGCCCCGGTGCCAGAGCAGCTGGCCAGCCGCTGGATGGGCGGCGACGAGTCGTTTTTCAACCCGCAGGGCAACCCATTCTTTATCGAAGAGATGATGCGCGGGCTGATTGAGCAGCAGGTGATTGTGCAGACCGCGCAGGGCTGGGTGCTGCACGGCAATATGGACGCGCTGCCGACCACGATTGAAGGCGTGATCACCGCCCGCCTGGATCGGCTGGAGGCCCGCACCCGCGAGACAGTCCAGGTCGCCTCGGTGATCGGGCGCCGCTTCAACCTGGCGGTCATCAGTGGCCTGGCCAATAGCCAGGACCTGGCGGCGCAGATGGACACCCTGGCGGCGGCGGATCTGGTGCTGCCTGACCAGCTGGTGACAGAGATAGCCTACCTGTTCAAGCATACCCTGACCCGCGATGTCGCCTATGAGGGGATTTTGTACGCCCGCCGGCGCGAGCTGCATCGGCGGGTGGCGGCGCGGATCGAGAGCATCTATGGCGAGAAGCTCGACGATGTGCTCCCGGTGCTGGCCCGCCACTATGCCCGCGCCGAGGAGTGGGCGGCGGCGGTCGACTTCTATCTGCGGGCCGGCAGGTTGGCCCAGAGCGGCTACTTCAACGCCGAGGCGATGGCCCACTACAGCGCGGCGATCGAGCTGCTCTCCCAGCTGCCCACCGCCCCCGCCAGCCTGAGCGTTGAGCTCCACGAGCGGCTGGGCTATGTGCAGCTCCAGGCCGGCGAGTACCCGGCGGCGCTGGAGTCGCTGGCCGTGGCCCTTGAGCTGCTTCGCGCCAGCGCCAGCCCGCAGAGCGAAGAGATTGCCCGCCTGCTGCGCCATAGCGCCACCGTCCACGAGCGGCGGACCGAGTACGAGGCCGCCTTCGAGCAGATCAACCAGGCGCTGCGGCTCCTAGGGACGACAGAGTCGGTTGAGCGCACACGATCGCTGCTGCTTGGAGCCGGCCTGCACCAGCGCCAGGGCCGCTATCAGGAAACAATTATCTGGGCCCAACAAGGATTAGCGCTGGCCAAAATGCTTGGCTTAGAGGCAGAGCAGGCGCGAAGCTACCTTTTAATTGGCGGTGCATATCGTCTCCTGGGGAAAAATGAGCAGGCTGTCGAGACATTTTATAAGAGTATCGAGCTGTATAAACAAGTCGATGATATTGCCCGCCTCGCTGATGCCTACAATAATGCAGCGCTGGCTTTGAGTGATATGGGTAAGTGGCAGGACTCCATCTCGTTATATACATCTGCCTACGATATTAAGCTCAGCATCAATGACTATTATGGCCAGGCGCTGGTGCTACTGAACGCTGGTGATGTCAAAAGAAAGATGCACCAGATTGATCAAGCTATCGCAGACTTCCAAAAGAGCTTAGTGATCTGGGAAAAATTAGGGTCGAAGCTAGGAACTGCTGTCACCTATATGAACATAGGATGTTCTTTTTTTCAAATTAGCAATATCCTCGAAGCTGAGAATTATTTAGATCAAAGTCGATCAATATTTAATGATATCGGTGCCGAAACACATCTCCCTGAACTGTATAGAATTTATGCTGAACTATTTATCAGTAAGCAAAATTATACCCAGGCGCTCGACTATTGCGACTTTTCAGTTGCCTATGCGAAAAAGCTGTCTGCTAAAGCTGATGAAGGACTTGCTGAGCTGCTCCGTGGGAAAATACTTATGGCCCTTAGCCATCGCGCATTGGCAATTCAAGCTACAAAATATGCTCTGGATATGTTAGCGACCTGTGACAATCAACAAGATATCCTGGCATCCCTCGAACAATTAGCGCTGTTTACAGCTGAAGAAAATCCCACTTTGAGCAAAGAGTATGCCGATCGGGTTGAGCAATTAAGCAGCGAAATTGCCTCGAAAGGAACCCGTATGGCGTAAATTGGTGTGGGCAAATTTTTGGTCGTACAACATTTATTCTTTATGGAGGCACCATGCGATCTATAACACGCTTTAGCCATCTTTTATTAACTATGATCGTTATTCTTGGAATGATTCCATTTGCCCAGCCCCCTGTCGTTAGCTATGCCCTGCCAACCAGCCCAAGTCGGCCGCCAGCACCTGAGCAGGAACCAAATAATAGATGGCAGCAGGCCAATCAGATTGGTCCAGCCTTTGGTTGTCCGTGGGATAATATTACGAGCTTAACCTGTTCCTTGAGTGGCGAAATCTCTCCGATCAAAGATTTAGACTGGTATAGATTTCCGATCGCTCAACCAACCACCATTGTTGTCACCCTGACGCAAACGCTCGGTGCATTCAACCTGGTCTTGTTCCAGGATCTCAGCAAATCGCTGACTCCGACCGGACAGGTTGCGCTTGGCGGCATCAACGCCATCGGCGGCATCAACGCCATCGGCGGTATCAACGCCATCGGCGGCATCAACGCCATCGGTGAGTTTGGAAAACCAGATATCTCTATCGAGACCTTCCTCTGGACACCGGGCGACTACTACTTGCTGGTACTCCCCGACGATGCCGATCAGCAGGGTGGGTACACGCTATCAATCAAGGGCAAAGCCCTGGGCGGCGCTACTCAGCCCGCCCCCATCAGCTATACCTTTAATGCAACGGCGCCTGGCTGTAGCGGCAAAGAGGTGCTGTATCTGACCCACAGCGGACTGCTCGGCACTAATGGAACGGCGATCAAGAACGAACTGACAACGCTGTCCAGCGACCCATCGGCTCCGGGGATCGTGCTGGATTTTGCCGGGACTATCCCCTACGTGACCCCAAACAACGTCTTCAGTACTGCTTTCCAGAGCTGGCAAACCAACAAGACCAATCCCTTCTACGCCAATATGATCGCCGAAGGAATCAATCGGCTGATCAACGATCTCAAGCAGCGGTGTCCGTCGATCCATTATGTGACAATTGTTGGCGGCGATCACGTGATTCCGTTCTACCGTGTTCCCGACGAAACCTTGCTGGCCAACGAGGGATCGTACCTGAATGGGTCGGGGATTAATCCTAACTCATTGACCGGCAGCAGCCTGCGCTACCGCACCATTCTGACCGACAATATCTATGGCTCGCTCTCGACTATTCCGTTTCGCGGCCGCCGGCTGCTGCTGCCGGAGCTGGCCGTGGGGCGCATCGTCGAGACACCGGCGGACATTCTCGGCTACCTGACGCGGATCCAAGCGAGTGGTGGGATTAGCCAAACCTCTATCGATGCCGACAACAATACCTTTGTCAGCGGCTACGACTTTTTGACCGATCAGGCCAACGTCATCTCGGGTACATTTAGTACCTATGCCAATCTGCCGAGCAAACCAACCCCGCTGATTAGCGAAAACTGGAGCGCCGCCGATCTGCGGACCACCTGGCTAAGGGCCGTCAACGACCCCTATACCATCTCGCCATATGCGGTCCAGTCGGTCAACGCCCACTTCGAGCACGACAACGCCATCCCCGCCAACTATCTGATCGCCCCAGGCGAGGTGGTCACCGCCGGCCTTATCTATGCGCACGAGGGCTATCCGTCCAACCTGACGAGCTATTTCTTTCATCGGCAGCTCGGATTCAGCGTTGGCTGCCACTCGGCCTACAGCGTGGCGGATGCGGATAATCCCACCCGGCCGATCGATTTTCCTCAGGCCTACATTGCCCAGCACGGCACCTGGGTCGGCAACACTGGGTTTGGCTACGGCGATAGCGACCTGATCGCCTACTCCGAGCGCCTGATGGCGAATTTTGCCGAGGAGCTGCGGCGTGAATGGAAAGAAGAGTTCAATAAGATTTATACCGGTATTCCGGTTGGCCAGGCGCTGGTGCGCGCCAAACGCGACTATCTGCGCAAGGCGGCCGCCGGAACGTTCAGCGTCTATGATGAGAAAGTTATCCTCCAGTCAACGCTGTATGGGCTGCCCATGAGCCGGGTCAGAATAAACGCTGCGCTCACGACGGAATTCCCCACAAACGACCAACAGGATTTTGAATGTCCATCGTGTAACATCCGGGCCAAGGCCGATCGCAGCCAGATTGTGCCAGACAGCGCGGTTGAGCGGAACGTAACGCTGCGGTTCACCTACACCCCAACGACCACCCCGCGTGGCGTTAGGCTTGATGCCCGCGCCCTGGTTATCTCCGACACCTTTGGCCTGCTGACCGGCCAAGTCTATGATGCCGAGTTCCCAAATGCGGCCGGGCGTCCGGGGCTGCCCGCCTTCAGCATTCCAGTTCCGGTGACCGATTCGGACGGAGCAATGCGCCTGAAGAGCGCATCGCTAATTAGTGGAACCTCATCGCTGACACCCGGCTTCAATCCGCTGGTCACCCGGCTGGTCACCGATGAGAATTTCCTCCCGTTTGAGCCAGCCTTCGACTTCAACACCCGGTGGTACCCCGATCAGCCGTTTGCCTCAAGCGTGTTTGAAACCACCGATATCCAGGCAGGTGGCCTTGAAACCCGTCGCTTCATGCAATTGCTGCTCTCGCCCACCCAGTATAAAGGCCGGAACAGCCTTGGTGAACTCCGTAAGTTCAGCCAGATGACGCTTTCGCTGCGCTATCTCAGCGAAGGCGCCGACCAGGCCTTGCTTGCCGATAACTTCGATCCGGTGATTGTGGATACCGCACTCTACGCCGACAACTCGCTGGAGGTTGAGATCTATGAGATCAATGCGGTAGGCCCCGGCGACATCGTCGATGTCTTTGCGCTGGTCTATACCACCGACAATGACTGGGACGAGATCAGCCTGAGCTTCACCCGCGATAGCGCCGATCCTGAGCTGTGGATTGCCACCGGTGACTTGCCGATCAATGTTGCCGAGCCGCTCCAGCTGTACATTGAGGCCGAGGACAGCGCCGGCAATATTGGCACCGAGACTTTCGGCGGCACGCTCAACCTGGAGGTTGAATACCTGAGGTATCTGCCGCTCGTCATGCGCTAAGTTACGAATCCGGTACATGACGCATCTAAAACCGGCCGCTGGAATTATCCAGTGGCCGGTTTTGGATTGGGCCAGCTCACCGCAGCTCGGCCCAGTCGAGACGGATGCCCAGATCACGCCCGTCGGGGCTGGTGCGATCGCTGGCGTGCGGCACAAAGGTTGTGGTTGGGCGCAGGCTAATTGTGAGCGGGGCGGCGCGATCCAGGTTGGACGGCAGCGGAACGCTGATCTCGCCCCACTCGTTGCCGGCGCCAAACCTGCCAGCCTGAATTCCGTTGATCGCGACCACCAGCTCCGGCAGCGCCACCCCCGCCGGACGCTGGGCCGCCACCCGCAGAACCAGGGCGCTGGCAGTTGTGGGCGGGGCCAGCATGATCAGCGCCGTGCCAGTGGTCCAGCGGGTGCCATCGTCCTCGGCGGCGTGGAATCCGCCAATAAATCCCAGGTCCAGCCCTCCGCCCAGGTCGAGGGTTGTCGTGAGCGGCGTCTGGGTCAGGCGCGCCCGCGCCCAGGCCTGCAGATCTTCGCCTGAGGCGGTCTCAAAGGCCAGCTCGCGCCGCGCCGCCGGATCAGCCTGCGCTCGCAGCAGGTCACCCAGCAGCAGATGAGCATATGGATGGGCCGGCAGCTGCGCGATGGCGGCCTGAAGCTGCGGATTGGCCCGCTCCGGCTGGCCCCGCGCCAGATCCACCCGCGCCAGCAACACCCGCGCCAGCACCGAGCGCTGGTCGAGCTGCAGGGCCTGGGCGGCCTGCGCCTGGGCCTGATCCGCATTAATGATGCTGGTCTCGCGCAGCGCGGCCTCGGCCTGGGCCAGCAGCCAGTGCTTGTGGCCCAGGCGCAGCGCCTCGCTGGCATAGGGCCGGAAGGTCAGGGTCAGGGTCAGCAGCAGCAGCATGAGCAGCGCCGCCGCGATCGGGAGCCGGGCCAGCCTGGAGCGCGCGCGTCCGGACCGCCAGCGCCCCCAGACGCGGGCCAGCAACCAGGCCGCGCAGGGCAGCAGCACCGGGAGCAGCGGCAGCCGATAGCGGTACTCGACGTGAAATAGCGCGCCGGTCAGCACGGTGTACAGCACCCACAGACCCAGGCCGGCTCGCAGCCAGCGGCTGACCGGCAGCAGCAGCAGCCCGCCGATGCCCGCCAGCAGCACCAGCAGCCACAGCCCATCGCCCAAAATCAGCCGCAGCCAGACCTCGGATGGCGGCACCCAGATCGCCGGGCGATCCAGCAGGTCGTCGGTATGTTCAAGCGCCCAGAAGCGGCGGAACTCACGCCAGCTTTTGCCCAGCACCCAGCCGGGCGTCTCGGTCAGCGCGGCCATACCACGGGCCGAGGCCAGCGCCGAGCGGGCCACGCGCTGGTCGCCCATGGCGTACAGCTGGGCTTTGACCGCCTCGCGCCCGGCGGGATCGTTGTCGAGCCAGAGATTCTCCGGGCCGGTGGTGTCGATCAGGATCAAGCCGCCGTAGGTGAGGGCGTTGCGCAGCGTCCACGGCGCAATCGTCAGCAGCGCCGCCAGCAGCAGCACACAGGCGTGCCGCCAGCGTCGCTGGGCACCACCGCGCCAGATCCACAGCGCGCCCAGCGGCAGCAGCGGCAGCGCCACCGAGCGCGTCAGCGCCAGTGCGCCCAGCACAAGCCCGGCCAGCGCCGCCAACACAAGCACAGTTTTGAGTTTTGAGTTTTGAGTTTTGAATTCTGCATTCTGCATTCTGCATTTTGAACTTTGCACTGTTATGAGCAGCCAGAAC
>JACCRK010000049.1 GCA_013813565.1 Herpetosiphonaceae bacterium | reverse complement strand
CGCACGGATCAGGGCACGGAGCTCGAGGTCGGCAACACTGGTAGGATCAACGCTGTCTCGCATACGGCCATTATACCTGACCAGGCCATGCCGCATGCCGCTACCCCCGATTATTGAGCAGATACGTAAACTCCCGTTATGATCGTAACAGGCCAGGTACCAGTGCCGCTGTACGCGATCGACGATGAGACCGCGATCAAAGTGGTCGATGGCACGGTCGAAGTCGTGTCCGAGGGGCACTGGAAGCTGTTTACGCCCTAATGGAAAGAGTACTCCTCCCGGACGCCGAACAAAAAGGAGCCATGCACACTCGTCATCGTGCCACATGAGCGGGCACACAAAGAAAGGAAGATCCCAATGTCGAAGGTTGTCGCACTCATGTCCATGTCACTCGACGGCTATGTCGCCAACTGCAACGATGGCGTGGCCGATGTGTTCGACTGGTACTTCACCTCGGGGGACGTCAAATTCAACACTGGCGGGTCGGACCCCATGACGTTCAAGGTGTCCGGGCCGAGCGCCGAGCACCTGCGCGGGCTTTGGTCCGAACTTGGTGCCGTGCTCACGGGGCGACGCACGTTCGACGTCGCCGACGGCTGGGGTGGAAATCACGCGTGGGGTCCAGCATTTGTCCTGACCCATCACATCCCCGTCGGATGGCCGCGCCCCAACTCGACGGTCTACTTCGTGACCGACGGCCTCGAAAGCGCGGTGAACCACGCCAAAGCCGCCGCCGCCGGGAAGTCCGTGGGGGTCCATGGCGCTGACACCATCCAGCAGTTGCTGAATGCTGGCCTCCTCGACGAACTTCACATCGACATCGCGGCGGTCCTGCTTGGCTCCGGAGTTCGACTCTTTGACCATCTCGCCGGCACGCCACTCGTGCTTGGGACCCCGACGGTGATCCCGGGCATCGGCGTGACCCACCTGCGCTACCCGGTACGCAAGGCGTAGGAGAGCACGAAAAGTCGGGGACACCACGATCCTCGGTGGACTGATGGTTGCTGCGCTTGAAGAGACAAAAAAGCCTGGTAGCTGGATGTTCGGTCCATCCGGACGGCGAATAGCGCACCGGCCGCCTCATGCCCCCGACTTTTTAGTGGTCTCCTCAAGGGCGTTTCATCGAGCAGCGCGGCCGTGAGCGCTGTCCACAGTTCCTCGCTTGGTGCTAGGGTGCCAGTGAGGAGCTGCCGCGCCACGTCCAGGGCGGCATCAGCACACGCGTAGGTGGCGCGAGCGGCCTCCTCCTCCCAGCTCAGCGACGCCTCGAACAACGCCTCCTGAAGATCATGAATGGCGCTTGTGAACGGCTCCGCATCCTGCGGAGGAATGGGTGGTCTGGGCATCATACACTCCTGGTATAGACCTATGCGATGCCCTCTTAGATGCAACCAGGCGGCGTTTTTTGCGCTCAGGCGTCCGCAGATAGTGGTAGAGCGTTCCCACCTGACTGCGGCATCGCGTTTCTCCCACAGACAGACCCAGCCAGTGCTGGCGCACAGACGATCGCCCACGAGGGCTGTTATGCGCCAAACAAAACATCATACATTCCCATGATAATACCGAGTACCACGAGACAAACCGCGATATTAATCACGAGTCCATCTTTGCGATATTTCTGTCCGACGCTGGCACACAACGTTGCAAGCGGCCGATAGCGCCGGCCGCTTCTTCGCCAGCGTCACGTTGATCATGCTCGCAGGCCGTGTTTAGGGTGTCGTGGATGATCATCATGTGTCACTTTAAAGATTCCATGGGACTATTTTTCAACGTTAGCTGGCCGCATCGCACCTTTCGTGCAATGAATTTTCCTCGATCATCGATTGCTAGCGGACACTTTTGGCCTGGAAATGCGCAATTCATTGCACACTTGCGCCGTTCTGGGCAACGAAACAGCCGTCCACGGGTGACATTTAATCTTGACGAAAGGTGACACCGAATCTTTAAAGTGCCATGATGGTGCTCACGTCTAGGAGGGTATAACTACCTGCCAATCCTCGTCGGAGGCCACGGTGGCAGTGACTGGTCCCGTTGTCGCAGGGTTGACAGGGAGGGGGGAGTCGATCTTGTGGATGATCTCGTTGCTCATCCATTCCTTACCCGTGGCTATTCGTTTAATCCTCCAGCGAAACTTAACTTGGTATTTCTTTAACCACGTTCCCACCGGAATCTTAGAGGTCGTAGAAAACCCAGGATCATCATTAAACGCTATATAATTGGAAGTATTCTCAATAACTTCGCTGTTGTATGGTGGGCTGTACGGGCCATCTATTACAAAAGGAGTGAAGGCATGGTCCTCCGCCCCAACAGGGTCGCCCTCAATCTCATCTGTTACATCCTGGTAAAAATCATAGTATGTCTCAGTGCTGCTTGGCGCGTTTTCAGGCTTGTGGAGTGTGGCTATCTGATTAAACGCAATCACTTGCTCTTTGTTTCTGTCTTGTGTTTTCACTCCCGTGTAGCTGGCGGAGAACGTAAGCCTTGGTCGATTAAGATCACCGACTTTTCTCACGCTACTCCGCGTTTTTCGTGGCTCTGGCGCTTTGCGTTTCTTGTCCCCTTCCGGGCCTGATCCTGTGTTAAGCCCGGGCATCGTCGTATTCGTACCGCTTCGTTGCAGGGTGTGCGTGGATGAAGCAGCTTCCTGCGCTTGTGGTAGCGGATCGGTTAAGTGGCTGGTTTGTTGCAACGAGGGATGGGGTGTCTGGGCTTGCAGGAGCTGACTGACCACACGATTCCCAAGCTGACGTTGCAGCTGCAGCAGCATCGTGGGACTTAAGAATCCGGTGGATCCCAGGACGGACAACGGTTCTGGTGTGGCATCAGGGGTGCGTGTTCCGTGTGTGCGCTCGTCGTTCATGCTGATTGGATCATTATGCAATCGCGAGGCCATATTCGCTCCTCTCCTCAGGTACTGCCCATGCGGAGGTCGACAGATGTCTCCCGATGGCGGCACGCTACCGCACATCGGGACATCAGCCCGGCCAAATCACAATGCCATGCAGTGTCGTTATCTCCAGAGGAGGCATCTCGTCAATCGTATATGATGGTCGAGGAGGTATTGATTAAGAAATGATGAACAACCACATCTCCAATATCTACAACCCGGAGTTGACCGACTCAGGGGTCAGGGGCTTGCTGGGCGACTCGGCCAGGGCGCGGGTGGTCAGGCGATCGGTGATGCTGGTCGCCAGGGGCAGCCACAGAGTGAACGTGCTGCCCTCGCCCAGGGTCGAGCGCACCTCCACGGTGCCCCGATGGGCCTCGGCGATCCACTTGACGATGGCCAGGCCAATCCCGGCGCCGCCGCCCTTGCGCACGCGGGCCCGGTCGGCGCGGTAGAAGCGCTCAAAGATGTGGGGCAGCGCGTCGGGGGTGATCCCCTCTCCGGTATCGTTCACCGAGATCGCGGCCTCGCGGCCAACCCGCATTAGATTGAGCGTGACGGTGCCCTCCGAGGGCGTGTGCTGGACCGCATTGTAGGTCAGATTGAGCAGCGCCTGCTTGAGGCGGTCGCGGTCGCCGATTACGGTGGCCTGATCCTCGCTGCCAATCTGCAGCTTGATATGCTCGGCCAGCGGGCGCATCTCGCGGAACACCTCTAGCACCAGCGTATCGAGCTCGACCGGCTCCTGGCGAATCTGCACACCGGCCTCGCTCTGGGCCAGCAGCAGCAGGTCATTGACCAGCCGGGTCAGGCGGCTGACCTCGCGCTCCAGATCGGAGAGCGACTCCGCGAGCAGCTCGGGATTCTTCATCGCGCCGCGCCGGAGCACCTCCAGGTTGCCGCGCATTGCCGCCAGCGGCGTGCGCAGCTCGTGCGACACATCGGCGGTCAGGCGGCGCTGGGTGTTGAACAGGCCCTCCATCCGCGCCAGCAGATCGTTGGTAATGGTCGCCAGCCGCCCAAGCTCATCGTGCGGGTTGGCGACCGGAATGCGCCGGCTGAGATCTTCAGCGCGGACGATCTGCTCAGCAGTGCTGGCGATCATATCAATTGGCAGCAGAGCACTGCGCGTGATCCCGGCGATGCCGGCGGTGGTGATCAGCAGCATAATGCCACCGGCCACACACAGCACCCAGATCAGCGTGTCGAGCGCCCGGTCGACGGTGCGCAGCGACTGGCTGACCACCAGCACCCCGACCACATCACGATTGAACGTCAGCGGCGACATCACCTGGAGCAGGCGGCCATTCCGCAGCTGGAGCTCGCCCACAACAGTCTGGTTGGCCAGCACCGCCGCCAGGCGATCGGCAGCGAGCGTTTTGGTATCGCCGCCGAGGAAGCCCTGGGAGGCCGCCAGCCGTTCCCCGGTGTTTTTGTAGATCGCCACGGCAATCGGCGAGCTGTCGAACTCCTCGGTAAACAAGGTGGTTGGCACAAGATTCGCGCTATCAAAAAACCCCTCCAGGGGCTTTTTGGCAACCGTGTACTGCTCCTGAAAGCGCTGGGTCGCGTTCAGCAGATCATCGCGGACACCGTTGAGCAAAATCGTGCGCTCATAGAAATACAGGCCAACCCCAATCACCAGCAGGCTGAGGGCCAGAAACAGCACCGAGAACAGCGTTAGCCGATTACGCAGGCTCATCGTTCACCATAGGGTTGCTCGCGCAGAATATAGCCGGCGCCACGCACGGTATGCAGCATACGATTCTCGCCACTTTCTTCCAGCTTCTGGCGCAGATAGCGGACATACACCTCGATAATATTCGACTCGCCCCCAAAGTCATAGCCCCAGACGCGGTCGTAGATCACATCGCGGGTCAGCACCTGGCCAGGGTGGCGCATAAACAGCTCCAGCAGCTCGTACTCTTTGGCGGTCAGCTGGACCGGGCGGGTGTTGATCGTGACCTCGCGTGAGGCCGTGTTCATCTCCAGCCCGCTGACGTGCAGCACCACCGGGCCTTCGGCGCGGGCGACATTGCGCCGCAGCAGCGCCCGAATCCGCGCCAGCAGCTCCTCGAAGGCGAACGGCTTGACCAGATAGTCATCGGCGCCGCTCTCCAGGCCGGCCACGCGGTCGGGCACCGTCTCACGGGCGGTCAGCATAATAATCGGCACATCGCTGCCGGCCCGCAGCCGCCGACAGACCTCGATCCCATCCATGCCCGGCAGCATCACGTCGAGAATCACCAGATCCGGCGGGCGCTCGCGGGCGGCGGCCAGGCCGCCGGGGCCATCGGAGGCCACCTCGACCCCAAAGCCTTCAAAAGCCAGCCCCCGCCGTAGATATCCGGCAATTTCTTTTTCATCTTCAACAACGAGAATCCGTGACATTGCTTGGCTCATCTGGGCGACCTCTCAATAATAAATGTCATCACTCACCATTATACCCTTGCCAAAAAGGTTTAATTTTTAACGCAGCTACGTCGCAGTCTAGCATCGCTGCGTGAGTTCCAGCGTAAAGCCAGATGAAATCTTGATGAACAGCGTTGCGGAAATATCCAGGTCAGGCTATAATGCGCGGCGGGCCGGGGTGGCGGAATGGCAGACGCTGAGGTCTTAAAAATCTCTGAGGGTAACCTCGTATGGGTTCGACTCCCATCCTCGGCACCACCGATTCAGCGCCCGAATCACAGCAGCAATGCCGTGGTTCGGGCGCTTTGTTGTGCCTAATCCATGACCGCGAACATCAGGTCGCCCTCGGCCACGATTTTGCCGGCCACCCGCGCCACCCCGTGGCCCTTGCCGATGCGGCGGCGGACTTTCTCCAGGGTCACCGTAAGCTCCAGGGTGTCGCCGGGCACCACCGGCTGTTTGAAGCGCACCCCATCGATGCCGGCAAAGTACACCAGCTTGCCGGCGTTTTCCGGCATCCGCAACAGCGCCACCGCGCCAACCTGCGCCAGCGCCTCAACGATCAGCACGCCGGGCATAATCGGCCGGCCGGGAAAGTGACCGACAAAAAACGGCTCGTTGATGGTGACATTTTTCAGACCAACAGCGCGCACGCCCTCCTCCAGCTCCAGGATGCGGTCGATCAGCAGGAAGGGCGGGCGATGGGGTAAAATTGCCAGGATTTCTTCGATATTAAGCATTCAGTGACTCCTTAGCATTGTCCAGATCAGCCGGTAAGACCTGGGGTATGGAGCGATATTCGCTGCCAAAAGCTGTCAACATGCTACCAAGTCTCCGGCGGCCCAAGTGTAGCGCACTCAAATCACCCCTGCAAGCAATTGACGCTCGTATTTTTTTGCAGTATCTTACCAGTAACAACTTTCACAAACTTAATCGCGTGAGGACGTGCTATGACGCACACAACCAAACAACTTGTGCTTTCACCTGCACTCGCAGCGGATATGCAGGCGGTGGAAGCCCAGCTTATGCATCGCATCGAGTCACAGTCGGCGCTGATCACTGCGGCAGGTCAACATATTATCGGTTCGGGCGGCAAGCGCCTGCGGGCAATGATGGCGTTGGTGGCCGCGCAGCTCGGCGCCTACACGCTCGAAGATACCCTCCATGCAGCCACAGCGGTTGAGCTGATCCACGCCGCCAGCCTGGTTCACGACGACCTGATCGATGATGCCGACCGCCGCCGTGGCCGCATCACCGTCCATACCAAGTGGGACCAGGGCGTGGCGCTGATGGTCGGCGACTATCTGTTCGCCCTGGCCGCCGGTGAGATGGCGCTGGCACCTGACCCGCGCGTGATTCAGATTTTCTCCCAGGCCGTAATGACGATCTCAGCCTCCGAGCTGCACCCGGTGCTGGTCATCACGCCAATCGAGACTGCGGTAGAACAATACTATGCCAAGATCGGTGGCAAAACTGCGGCGCTCTTTGAGGCCGCCGCCGCCGCCGGCATGGTCTGTGGCCGCGGCACCCACGCCGAGATCAAGGCGCTGGCCCAGTATGGCTATGACATTGGGCTGGCCTTCCAGATTGTCGATGATATCCTGGATTTCATCAGCGATGAGGCGACGCTCGGCAAGCCCGCCGGCAACGACCTGCGCGAGGGCACGATTACGCTCCCGCTGATCTATGCGGTCAGCAACACCAGCAGCAATGGTCTGGCGACGTTGTTTGACGACGATGAGCTGGGTCCCGAGCAGGTTGCCCAGGCGATCAAGCAGGTCGAGCAGCTCGGCGGCATCGAGCGGTCGATCGCCGAGGCCCGTCGCGTGCTTGAGCGCGGCCTGGCCGCCCTCGATATCTTCCCGCCCTCGCCAGCGAAAGATATGCTCTATGAGATCGCCGACTATGTGGT
>JACCRK010000030.1 GCA_013813565.1 Herpetosiphonaceae bacterium | reverse complement strand
GGCGAAGCGCTCCGGCAGCAGCGACTGCTCCCCGTCGGAGACGGCAAAGGCCGGGTTGGGGTGGACCTCGATCATCAGGCCGTCGGCCCCAGCGGCGATGCTGGCTAGCGACATCGGCAGGATGCTCTGCCAGCGGCCGGTGGCGTGGCTCGGGTCGGCGATGATCGGCAGGTGGGTCAGCTCACGCAGCACCGGGATGGCGCTGAGGTCGAAGGTGAAGCGCGAGTGGTTGTCGAAAGTGCGAATGCCGCGCTCGCACAGGATCACGGCCGGGTTGCCCTCGGCCATAATGTACTCCGCCGACAGCAGCCAGTCCTTGACCGTCGAGGACAGGCCGCGCTTGAGCATCACCGGGCGGCGGGTGCGGCCAACTTTTTTCAGCAGGGCGTAGTTCTGCATATTGCGGGCGCCGAGCTGCAGAATGTCGGCGTAGTCGGCGACCAGATCGACCTGCTCGGTGTCCATCACCTCGGTGATCACCGGCATGCCGGTGCGCTCGCGGGCCTCGGCCAGCAGCTGCAGGCCCTCCTCGCCCATGCCCTGGAAGCTGTAGGGCGAGGTGCGCGGCTTGAAGGCGCCGCCGCGCAGGATCGTGGCCCCGGCGGCCCGCACGGCGTCGGCGGTGGTGAACAGCTGCTCGCGGCTCTCGATCGAGCACGGCCCGGCGATCACCACCAGGTTGGGGCCGCCAATCAGCACGCCGTTCAGATCGATCACCGTGTCGGCCTCGCGGAACTCGCGGCTGACCAACTTGTAGGGCGAGGTGACGCGAATGACATCGCGCACCCCTGGCATGAGCTTGATGCGGGCGGCCTCGGCGATGGCGCCCTGATTGCCGGTAATTCCAATGGCGGTGCGGGTTGGACCTGGCATGGGGTTGGCCTGAAAACCCATATCGGTAATCACCTTACACACCGCATCCACATGTTCGGTGGTGGCGTGAGCATCCATAACGATGAGCATGCGCCCTCGCAACGTAATTAGCAATGAGCAGTCAACAATGCGCAAAAATAGCGAACGTGTGACGAAAACTCATCGATAATAGCTAAAATTGTCTGTGTGAAAATTGTAACACGGCGGATGAGACCGGTCAAATCAGCAGGCGCTCGACCAGATCGAGCCGCTCAAGCGCGTAGGCGCCGGGCAGACTGCCAAGCTGGCCGCGCGTAAAGCCCGGCGGCAGGGCCTCAAGCGGCTCTTCGAGGAAGATTACCCGATTGACCCGCTCATCAGCCAGCATATGCAGCACCACTGCGCTGCGGTCGATCGGGCGCACCTGGGGCGTCTCGGGGATGCGAACCTTGTGGGCAAAGGCCAGCGCCTCGTCGGGGCTGGTAAACAGCAGCACGCTGCGCGGTCGCTGATTGCGGCTCTCGTCATCGCCCCCACCGCCGCCTGGGCGCGGCCGGGCCAGATAGTGGTAGTAGCGCACGTGCTGGAGCGGCGCGACGACCTGCCGCACCAGCAGGGCGACATCCTCGCTGGCGACATCCAGTAAATTGGCGACATGATCGATTGTGTACTGCATAACATCAACTTTTTGCTGAAAAGCGCTGGGTCAGGATTAGCTTCCACCGCAGAGCTTGCAGGAATCTGACCACCGCTGGCGGGGATCCGGCGGCGCGTTTGCCGCCGCCTCATCATGCGGTCGAATGGCTTTTTGGTCAAGGCGATGCCCAGGGCAGCAGCTAGCTGCTAGCGGTCCCAGCCTCGCCGGCAATTCAGGTACAATGGGCGCATGTTGATGTGGAGGCAGATCTTATGAGCTATCAGCTGACGATTGCCCATCTGTACCCCGAGCAGATGAATATCTACGGCGATCGGGGCAATATTATCACGCTGCGGCAGCGCTGCGCCTGGCGCGGCATCGAGACGACCGTGCTGCCGGTCGGGCCGGGCAGCGCTGTCGACTGGACGACTGTCGATCTGGCGTTTTTTGGCGGCGGGCAGGATAGCGGCCAGTCCTTAATCGCCGCCGATTTTGTCGAGCGTCAGGCCGCTGGGCTGCGCCGCGCCGCCGAGGACGGCATGGTCCTGCTGGCGATCTGCGGTGGCTATCAGCTGCTGGGCCACTATTTTCTGACCCACGCCGGTGAAAAGCTGCCCGGCATCGGGCTGCTCGATGTGCATACCCTCGGCGGCACCGAGCGGCTGATCGGCAACATTGTGATCGAGGCCAGCTGGGGCGTGGACCGCCAGCGGCTGGTCGGCTTTGAGAACCACAGCGGCGGCACCTATCTCGGCGGCGGGGTGCAGCCGCTGGGGCGGGTGCTGACCGGCCACGGCAACAATGGCAAGGACGGCACCGAGGGTGCGGTCTGGCGGAATGTGGTCGGCTGCTACATGCACGGCTCGCTGCTGCCGAAAAACCCCCACTTCGCCGACCACCTGCTGACCCTGGCCCTGCAGCGGCGCTACGGCCCGACCGCCACCCTGGCCCCGCTGGAGGATGCCCTGGAGCTGCAGGCGCACACGGCGATGGTCGAACGCTTGACATAATCTATAGCACAAGGATGATCACATGAACCCAATCCTGGCATTTCCCCGTGACGATCTAGGGCGGCTGCTGGAGCTTGATCCGAACCAGAGCCACGCGCAGCTGCTGCTGCTGTGCGATGTGCTGGCGATCCCGCTGGCGCCCCAGGTCAAGCGGATCAAATCCCACGCGATTTTGTCCAGCGGCTTCAAGCAGCTGGTGCTGCCCAACCTTGATGGCGTCGATGAAAAACAGCCGTGTCTGCGGGTCGATCTGGTGCCGCTGTGGGTGGCCGGGCTCGATGCCGGCAGCGTGACAGCGGCGGCCCAGCCGGTGGTGGCCAGCGTGGCCCGCGAGATGGCCTCGATCCTCTGGCAGTCGTTTCGGCCGCAGGGCTTCGAGACCGACGACTCCCTGCTGCCCAACCGCTGGGAGCAGTCGCCCGCCGAGGCCGCCTACCGGGGCGCGCTGGCGATCGCCAACCTGGCGCGGGAGCAGATGCTGCTTGAGCGCCAGATCAGCGCCGACCAGGAGGCCCGCCACCGTGGCGAGATGGGCGCCGATGTGGAGGTCAACGCCGCCCTGCTGGCCCGCACCGTCCGCCGCGTCGCCCAGACCGTCAGCGAGCGCTCGCGGCGCAACGAGTATCCGGGGATTTTCGACGGCCTGTATCGCCAGTGGGGCATCACCTCGTACCGCCGAATGCCCGAGGCCCGCCTGCGCGAGGCCCTGGAGTGGCTGGAGCGCTGGTACGGCGATGCGATTGGCGAGCCCGAGCCGCCGCCGGATATCTAGGGGTTAGTAGCTAGCAGCTAGCAGCTAGCAGCTAGTAGCTATTGATTAGTGACTAGTACAGCTGGACGTCAATCAATCCATTGTTTACAGCCGAATTTGAGGCCAAATAACCCGAGATGAACTCAAGCCCGGCTGTACTAGCTACTAGCTGCTAGCTGCTGATCGGGGCTTCTACCCCAGGACGGCGTTGACCAGGCTGCCGCCGTCCATCGTCAGCACCGTGCCGCTGGTGAAGGCGGCGGCGTCGCTGGCCAGATACAGGGCGGCGGCGGCGACCTCATCGACGGTGCCGATCCGCCCAAGCGGCGTGCTGCCGGTGATCTTCTCGTTGATCTCTTCGTTGCCCCACAGCGCCGAGCTGAAACGGGTCTTGATCAGGCCGGGGGCCAGGGCGTTGACGCGAATCTTGGCGTAGCCAAGCTCCTGGGCCAGCTGTTTGGTCAGCGCGATCACCGCCGCCTTCGAGACGCTGTAGATGCCCATCGCGGTGGCTGGCTGCAGCCCGGCGACCGAGGCGACGTTGATAATCGAGCCGCCGCCAGCTTTTTCCATCTCCGGCGCGACCGCCTGGGCCACCCAGAAGTAGCCCTTGACATTGACCTCGTAGGTTTTATCCCACTGGCCCTCGTCGGAGTCGATGATCGGGCCGAAGTGGGGGTTGGTGGCGGCGTTGTTGACCGCGATATCCACCCGGCCCCACTCGGCGACCGTGCGCTGCACCAGCGCCTGGACCTGGTCGCGCTTGCCGGTGTGGCAGGCCACCGCGATGGCCGTGCCGCCGGCCGCGTTGATCGCCTCGGCGACCGCCTGGACCGCCTCGATTTTGCGCGAACAGACCACTACTTTCGCCCCGGCCTGCGCCAGCGCGTGGGCGATCGCCTCGCCAATTCCCCGTGAGGCACCGGTCACAATCGCCACTTTGCCCGTCAGATCGAATGAGATCATGCATCGCTCCTTTGTCTACTGAACATCGTTTGCTATCAGGCAGGGTTGAGGGTTTAGCCCTTTCCACTGTTGTCAGAACATCGTGGCTACGCTCAGCCATTCCAGCCGTCGAGCTGTTTCGCGCGGGCCTCGGCCAGCAGCCGGCGGTACTCCGGGCCGGGCGGGAGACCCTGCGCCCGCAGGTCGCGGCCGCTGAGCTGGCTTGGAATTAGGCGCAACACCGTGCGGTAGCGCTCGATCCGCTCGGCCACAACCCCGCCACTGACCTGGGCCAACGCCTGCAGCGCCAGATCGTTGTACGGCGCCAGCAGCGCATCGAGCTCGCCGGCGCTGAGCTGCGGCTGGGCGAGCTCAGCGCCGTGCGCCTCCAGCTGATTGTAGTCGTCGATCTGCGCCCGCTCGATTTTGGGCAGGCTGTAGCGAGTGCCGAGCGCCTGGCGCTCCGGGGCGGGCAGGCGTGACAGCAGCAGCAGCAGCAGCAGCGTGCGCCGCTCGTGGGCAGGCAGATTGCGCGTCTGCACCTCGGCAAACGCCGCCGCCAGCCCGGCATCCCAGCGCAGATCGGGGTGGATCGCCGCCAGCAATTTCCACTGATCGAGCAGGGCCAGCGCCGCCGCCGCCTGATCCTCCTCAAGCAGCAGGCGCAGCTCGTGGCGGATGCGGGCGGCGGTGGTGCGATTGAGCACATCCTGAGCGATTGCATCGGCGATTAGCTCGCCAGTCCGATCCTCGATCTGGAAGCTCAGCCGGGCGGCCAGTCGAATCGCCCGCAGCAGGCGGGTCGGATCGTCGATAAAGCTCAGGTTGTGCAGCACCCGAATCAACCCGTGCTGTAGATCGCGCAGCCCGCCATAGAAATCATACAGGTGGCCGCGGCGTGCCGGGGTCAGCGCCAGCGCCAGCGTGTTGATGGTGAAGTCGCGGCGATGCAGGTCGTGGCGCAGCGAGGCCGCCTCGATCTCGGGCAGGGCGGTCGGGTGCTCGTAGAACTCGGTGCGGGCGGTGATAAAGTCGAGGTGGCCGTCCGGCGCGAACAGCCACTCGACGGTGGCGGTGCCAAACTGGTGGTGCGCTCGCACCTGGCCCTCCGTCTGCTGGGCCAGGGCGGTGGCAACCGCAATCGCATCGCCCTCGACCACCAGATCCAGATCGCCGGGCGGGCGACCAAGCAGCACATCGCGCACAAAGCCACCGACCGCATAGACGCCCCAGCCGTGGCCGGCGGCCCAGGCGCTGGCCCAGTAGGCGCGCTCGCAGGTGCGTAGGTCGAGCGCCGCCGCGAACTGGGCGGTGTGCTCGGCATCAGCGCCGGCCGGCGTGCTGCTGCGCTCGGTGTGGTGCAGAATATCGCCGCGGGTGATCAGGCCAAGCAGCTGGTGGGCCGGATCGACCACATAGACCCGCCCGCGCGGATCGTTGGCGACCAGCCGGCGCACCTCGCGCAGCGGTGTGGCGGGCGCAATCGTGGTCGGCGAGCGCCACAGATAGCGGCGGACCGGCACCGCGCTCAGGCCGTGGCGCTCGGCTTTGGTCAGCTCAGTGCGGCCAATATCGCCGAGGAGCGCGCCCTGCTCGTCGATGATCGGCACCGCGTTGTAGCTCCAGCGGCGCAGCACCTCGGCGGCATCGCGGATAGTCGAGTCGGGCTGCAGCGAGCGAACTGCGCGGGTCATGATCTCGGCGGCGGTGGTGGCGGGCGTGATCAGCGCCGGCAGGCGGGCCTCGATCTCACGGCAGAGCGCCTCAGGGGCGCGGTCGCGCACAAAGGCTGCTGCCGCCTGGGCGTGGCCGCCGCCGCCCCACTCAGCCATCAGCGCCCCCAGATCCAGGGCGGCGGCGTCGGCCCGCCCGATCAGCTGGGTGCCGCCGTCGCCGATGCCGAGGGCCAGGATCAGCACGGCTGGGGCGTAGATATCGCGCAGGCGCTCGGCCAGGCCCGACAGGCCGGGGGTGTGCTGCTCAAGCTGGGCCCAGGCGGTCAGCACGGGCCAGCCGCCAATCTCCGTCGAGCGGAGCTGATCGAACAGGGCCTGGTAGGCGCTGTCCTGGGCCGGGGTCAGGCCGCGATGGCGATACTGGCTGATTGCGCTCAGGTCGGCGCCGCGCTCCAGCAGGGTCGCGGCGATGCGCAGATCGGTCGGGGTGGTATCGGTATAGGTCAGGTCGCCGGTATCCTCGTAGATGCCGAGCAAAAACAAGGTTGCCTCAGTTGGCGAAAACGGGGCGGCGTGCTCCAGGAGCTGCTGGACTAAAATGGTCGTGGTCGCCCCGACGGCGGCGGTGATCCGCTGGATGGTTGGCACCGGCTCGGCAGGATTGCTGTTCGGGTTATGGCTCTCGCTGTGGTGATCGATGATGATAGTCTGGCAATCGTCAGCGACCTGCCAGTCACCCCAGCGGCGGTCGGTATCGACCAGAATAAAGCGGGTGACGGCCTCTGCCGGCAGGTCGGCCCGGCCAACCAGGCGCAGCTCAGCCCCGTGCAGCCCGACAAACTCGGCCACATTGGCATTGAGCTGATGGGCCAGCACCGCGTAGGCGTGCGGGTACACGCGGGCCGCCGCCTGCTGCGCCGCCAGAGCGTCAAAATCTGTGTGGGGGTGTGTGAGAATAATTTCCATCAGCCAAAATTATAAAGCAAGAATGCCAAACTGATTTCTACCACGTTTAAATGCGCCGCCCCCACTCCACAGGAGCAGGGGCGGCGTGTTCCGACAGCTGAAACGGTAGCTACTTGAGAATAATTGGCAAGAAGAGTTTAAGTTCATTGACGACGACGACGATAGCCGTGGTAACCACCTTCGCTGATGCGGTACCAGTGGCATTGGCCGATGTGGCCTCAACCGTGTTGGTGATTGCTCCGGCAGCCGTCACCATTGCCCGGAAGGTAATGGTGTGGCCGCTCGCCGGCGCTTGACCAGTCCAGGTTACGCTGTTGGTGCCGGCATTGTAGACGGCGCCGCCGGTGAGGCTGGATTGATCAATGGTCAGGCCGGCAGGCAGCGTGTCGGTTAGGTAGAAGGTGTCAGCCAGCGTGGCATAGCCGGTGATGGTGAGGGTGTAGGTGACATACTCGCCAACCGCAACTTCGCTGCTGCTGACAGCTTTGCTCACCTCGTCGGCCAGCTTGGCGACGCTGATGCGGGTAGCGCCAATGTTGCCGGGGTTGGCGGCATCGGTCCCAACATCAAACAACCCGTACCAGATCTCCCCTGCCAGCATGGTGGGCTCATTCCACATTGCCTCGACGGCAAACGGGGTAGCGGCCGGCACAGTTGCTGGGCCGGTGACCTCCAGATTGCCGGCATTGGTGTTTGGAACGACCGCCGTGATCAGGGTGACTGGGTCGGGCGCATTTGCTGAAGCCTCCCAGTTCTGGACAACCGCAAAGTAGGTGCCGGCGACTGGGTTAAGCTCATCGACCTGCTCATCTGATGTCGGTGAGGTGCTCTCATACAGCGATTCATTTGCCTGTGGAATGCCGTCGCTATTGAGATCGCGGGCAATATACAGGTCCATATCGGGGGCGGTTGTCGCCAGGATCTGCGCAAGCAGGCGTTTGGCGCCGGCTGGCACAGTGAACGTGGTATAGAACACACCGTCGGTCAAGTCATCAAACGGGCTGTCGTTAGCGCTATCGAGCGCAAGCGTCTGCGTGGTCTGATCGCCTTTGACCAGGCCATACTCGCGAATGGTCAGCTCGGTGACTTCACCTGCGCTGTAGCCATCGACGATTTTGCTGCCATTGTTGCGATGGGTTTCGATCTCGACCTCTTCAGGTGCCTCGACCGGGATCGCACCCGCGGCAGCAATGACGCCAACCGGGAAGTGGGCGGCCGGGGCCAGGTTGTTAGCCTCGGTCAGGGTGACCCGGCCAAAGCGCCAGGCGCCATCGATTGGCACGCCGCCAACATTCGCGCGAATTGTAATAACCTGCTCGGCATCAGGTGCCAGGGTAAACGTGGCAGGTAACACGCTGACGACAAAGTTATCCGTGAGCGACCCAGCGCCATTCCAGGTGGTTGCAACTCCGGAGCGGTTTTTAACCGTGCGGGTCCAGGTGCAGATCTGCGGACAGGCATTGTTGACCGCATTGGCCAGGTTCAGGGTGCGTGGATCGCCCCCAGTGGCCGGGTTCGCGGCAACAAAGTTCGCGTTTGTTTCGTTCAGGGTCAGGCCGGCATCGACCAGCTTGATTGGGTCAACCCGACCGCTGCCCATATTGAATGGATTGGCCGGGGTGGTGCCATCGGGCTGAACCACCGACGTTTTGGCGGTTGACATCATGGCCGATTTGATTTCCGCCGGCGTCCAGGTTGGGTACAGCTGGCGCATCAAAGCGCTGATACCCGCCGAGTGCGGGCTGGACATCGAGGTGCCGCTAATGACCTGGAAGGTCTGTCCGTCATCAAAGTCATTGTCCCAGAGGAACGCGGTATTACCAGCGTTGACATCAACGCCGACCAGAGTTACGTCTGGTTTCAGAATGTTAGGGGTGGTGGCGGGGCCTTTTGAGCTGAAGCCAGCCATTTTATCGCCAGGGCCAAGCTCCTTAAGTCCACCATTGATGGTTCCGGTGGCACCAGGATTTGCCAGCACATGGGCGATCAGGGCATCGCCGGCGGCGCTGCTAGCCGTGGTATTTTTCTCCAGGTGCAGACAAACCCTGGTGCAGTAGTCGGCCACAATCCCCTGGTTATCCAGGTTATTAACGATGATACCGCCACCAGCGCCGCCAGCAAAGACGTTGGCATATTTAAGCGATCGGGCATTGATCCCACGGCGACAAATCACGATATCGGTGGGAGCAAAGGTGCCAGCCGGGTAGGGTGCCTGACACAGACCTGGGAGGGTGGCGACTTCGCCGGCAACCGCCTGAAGCGGGGCCAGCTTGATCACACCGGTTACCGTGCCTGGTTTCAGCGATGCGCCAGCCAACGGGGTTGGTGGAGTAGGGCCGGATACATTGGTCATGTAGCCGTTGAACTCGCGGGCCTCGGTGCTTGCCGCAACCGTGATCAGCCAGGGCGACTGGTGGGCAACTGAGCCAACGGTGCCGGCGTTGCCAGCTGAGGCGTTGACGATGATGCCGGCGGCGGTGGCGTTGCGGAAGGCAACTTCAACCGAATCTATCCATGGGCTATTGCCACCGCTGATCGAGAAGTTGAGAACCTGAGCACCGTCGAGGACGCTCTGGTTGATCGCTGCAACCGAGTCGAGGGTACTGCAGCCACCATCCGTCGATGAGACGGCGGTTCGTTGCCAACAGACTTTGTAGGCGATAATACGGGCGCGGGGGGCAACACCTGAAACCGTGCCGTATGGGCTAACCACGCCGCCGTTGCCACCAGCGGTGGTAGCGGTGTGGGTGCCGTGGCCGCTCTGGTCCATCGGTGACCGGGCCTCGCCTGGATCAGCAATGTTGCCGGCGTTGTACCACCAGGCACCGATTAGTTTGTCGTTGCAGGGGCCAAATGTGCCGTCCTGGGTTTGTGGACTGGTGGGAGCACAGACCCCTTTGTAGGGAAATGTGCTGGGATAATTGCCGCCCACCGGCGAGGGATCGCTCAGTGAGGGGTGAATTCCGGTGGTGGTCAAGACACTTGAGGGGTTGTAG
>JACCRK010000027.1 GCA_013813565.1 Herpetosiphonaceae bacterium | reverse complement strand
TCGGGGTGTATCTGCGCAACCTGTTTGTGGCCCAGTCCAGCCACACCACCGAGGCGGTGCGCCTCCAGCTTGGCCGCGTGCTGACGCTGGGCCTGGAGTTCACCCTGGCCAGCGACATCCTGCGCACGGCGGTGGCCCCAACCAGGCAGGATATTCTGAACCTGGGCGCGATCGTCCTGCTGCGCACGCTGCTGAACTTCTTCCTGGAGCGCGAGATCCGCCAGGCCGAGGAGAATCGCCGAGCGCCGAGCGCAGCGAGTAGTGAGTAGGGGTTTGCAGCTAGCTACCACCGGTGCAGCTTCGGCGAATTTTAACTCGTGATCCTTTAATATAGGAGCCATACATGCTACGTATACCAGCCTGTAAAATGCTTCTCACGCCACTGGTGCTGATCTCCGTGCTGCTTGGCGGCTGCGGCGATGCCGTCCCATCCATCCCCGCAAATCTTGTGGGGACCCGCTGGCGGCTGGTGAGCTATGGCCCGGCCAGCGCAGCCACGGCGGCGCTGCCGCAGACCGAGATCACGCTGGAGCTGGCCCAAAACGGCAAGATGTCTGGCTGGGCGGGCTGCAACGGCTACTTCAGCAGCGCGACAATCACTGGCGAGCAGCTGCAGCTTAGTCCGGTTGGCAATACTGATGCGGGCTGCTATGATCAGGCGATCACTTCCCAGGAGCGGGCGTTTCTGGATGCACTGTATGAGGCCCAGACGATCGCGCTGGTCGATTCGACGCTGACGATCGGCTACCCCGCCGGACAGCTGATCTTTACCAGACCGTAAAGCCGACCGAACAAAGCAACGGCGCTGCAATTGATGTTGCAGCGCCGTTTTTGTGATCTACGGGGAGATTACTCGGCCAGGCCCTCGGCGACATAGTGGGTCAGGTCGGCGATGCGGGTGGCATAGCCCCACTCGTTATCGTACCAGGCCACAACCTTGGCCATATTGCCGGCCATCACCATCGTCAGGCTGGAGTCGACCACGCTGGAGTACTGGGTGCCGATGAAGTCGGAGGAGACCAGCGGCTCATCGGTGACGGCCAGAATGCCGTCCATGGCCCCTTCAGCCGCCTCGATGAAGGCGTTGTTGATCTCTTCGACCGAGGCGTCGCGGCCCAGCTCAACCACAAAGTCAACCATCGAGACGGTCGGGGTTGGCACGCGCACGGCAAAGCCGTCGAACTTGCCTTTCAGCTCGGGGATGACCAGCGCGACAGCTTTGGCGGCGCCGGTGGTGGTTGGCACCATGTTCAAAGCGGCGGCGCGGGCGCGGCGCATATCTTTGTGGGGGCCATCCTGCAGATTCTGATCCATCGTGTAGGAGTGAATGGTGGTCATCAGGCCGCGGACGATGCCGAACGAGTCGTTCAGCACTTTGGCCACCGGCGCGAGACAGTTCGTGGTACACGAGGCATTGGAGATAATGTGATGGCTGGCCGGATCATACTGCTCTTCGTTCACGCCCAGACAGATCGTGATATCTTCGTTTTTGGCTGGGGCGCTGATGATGACTTTCTTGGCGCCGGCATCGATGTGCATCTTAGCCTTGGTGGCGTCGGTAAAAATACCGGTCGACTCGATCACGATATCAACATTGAGCTCGCGCCAGGGCAGCTTGGATGGGTCGCGCTCAGCCAGCGCTTTAACCTCAATGGTCCGCTCGTCATCATCGAACGTCACGGTGAGGGTGTTTTCGGTGGCGGTGATATCGCCCTCGAAGGGACCGTAGGTGCTATCGTACTTCAGCAAGTGGGCCAACGTCTCGTTGTCGGTCAAGTCGTTGATCGCGACGATCTCTAGCTCATCGCGATATTTTTCCATAATCATTTTGAAGCTCTGACGACCGATGCGACCAAAGCCGTTGATTGCTACTCGTGCCACAGGAGACTCCTTGTAAGTAAAAGCGAACCCTGAACGGCGCAGCGCCGTTCTGCCCAACTATAGCATACCCTGAGCGTGCTGTCATTGCGCTACTGCCCAGCTAGGTGATAATCTCGCAACGTTTGCAGTGCGCTGATCGGCGCTGAAGAGCTGGCGGCAGAAGTCGCCGGGGTAAGTAAATGGAATTGAGGTTAGACGCGGTTCAAGGCAATCGCTGTGCTTCCTCGCACCTCTGCGCTCAGGCGGTTGGGGGGCGCAGGTAGGTGCGCACATCGATCAGCGGCTCGGCCTCGTCCTCCAGGGTCAGCGGGTGGGGCGTCTCGAAGCCGGCGAGGGCGTTGAGCGTGCGGACGGTCTCGCGACAGATCTCGCGCATCACCTCCTGCAAGTCTTCCTCCTCATGCAGCGGCTCGTCGATCGTCCACTGCTGGCGGGCCGCGACCCGGCCGATAAAGGCGTGGTAGGTGCTGGTGAACTGCATCTGAATATCAATATCAAGCGGCTGCTGGTCGTGGGTCGACTCGCTGGTGATGATCTGGAGCGAGCGGGCCAGCGTTGGCACATTGCTGATCTCACGCCGCTGCGTATCCGAGAGCGGAATCTCATACATTACATCAATATCGATCTCGGCATTGTAGGCACAGCCGAGGTCGTTATGGGGGCAGGTCTCGTCCGGGTCGTGATAGAGGTCGCACATCGACTCGCTGCCCATGACCGAGATCGCGGTCAGCGCGGCGTCCCAGATAAACGACATCGTCGCATAGGGCACGTCGGGCCGTGGCTCGGGCACGCCGGTGGGCAGACAGGTCATCGAAAAGGTGCGGCTCATAGTGTGTGGGTCGATCTGCTCCTGCGAGAATTGAATATTAAGTCCGGTGCGCTCTGCCCCGCCGAGTAAGATAGTGATGATCGTTTCGTAGGTCAACATCTGGTGCGCTCCTTTAGCGAGGCCATACGTAGTGGCGATAATTATATCACCTTGATTCAGTGAGAAATATTCTTTCCGGCCAGCCGGTGGGTTTAGTCGGGCTAAATCTCTTGCCAGATTAGTTGACCATCATTTGGTGAAAGTGGCTGTGAAAATATAGCACAAACGAGCGTAATTTAGTGTTCTAGAGGCTGTTTTGTGGTATAATAAAGCGATGAATATTCGTCCCACTCGCCCTGGCGAAACCAAGCATGTGCCATCGCTGGCTGATTTTTTAACAGCCGGATTCGGCGCATTTTTACGTCGCCCGCTCGTAGCGCTGATTCCACTCCTGCTGGATGTGTGGCTTCGCTACGGCGCCAGGATCGCCCCCGAGCCATTCATGGGCTGGGTCGGCGGCCAGCTGGAGCGTGGCGCAACCGCGCTGGGCGGCAGCGACCTCACGCCGCTGCGCGAGCTGACCAGCAGCGCGGCCCAGGCGGATGTCCGGCTCAGCGCGGTGGTCACGCAGCAGTTTGCCAATCTGCTGCGCTCCAGCGCGGTCGCACCCTCAGGCGGTGTCAGCTGGATCCCGGCCGATGGCTGGACGCTGCTGGGGCTGGTGCTGGCGCTGAATATCGGCGGCCTGGTGGCGAGCAGCGCACTCCTGGTGCCGCTGGGCGAGACCGTCGCCGGACGCCAGGGCTGGGGATTGCGCCGGATTCTGCCGACGGCCTGGAAACTGGCACAACTGCTCCTGCTGATTGGAGGTCTGGGCCTGGCGCTGGCGCTGCCGCTGCTGGCATGTATTGTGTTTGTGTTCAACTTTAGCCCGCTGGCTGGCCAGATTGCGACTATTACGGTTGTGCTGGCGCTGCTGGTCCTCTGGCTCATGGCCTCGTTTAGCATTGAGGCGATTGCAGTCAACAATGTTAGCCCGCTGGTGGCGCTCTACCAAAGCTACAATCTGGTGCGCGCCCATAGCCAGACCGCGCTGCTGCTGGTGCTGGCGGCACTTATCGTCGGTCAGGGATTTGCCCTGCTGCTGCGCCCACTTGTCGTGACTGACTGGGGCGCCCTGGCAGCCAGCGGCATCTATGCGGTCCTGAGCAGCACGCTGGCCGCAGCACGAATGATTTTTTATCGGGAACGGGTCGTAACGCTGGCCCACGCCACTCCTGTTGCATTGACACACAAGTGAGGTTTATAGATGGCAACACCACCAAACGCGAGTACGTACGATGCCTCGCAGATTCAAATGCTACGCGGGATGGAAGCTGTCCGCGAAAATATGGGTATGTACCTGGGCGGCAACGATGTCGGCGCGCTCCATCACCTGATCTATGAGGTGGTCGATAACTCGGTCGACGAGGCGCTGGCGGGCCACTGCGATACGATTATCATCGAGCTGCGCCCTGACGGCTCGGTGGCGGTGATCGACAACGGCCGCGGTATTCCAACCGGCATGCATCCGGTGGAGAAGCGCTCGGCGCTGGAGCTGGCGCTGACCGAGCTGCACGCCGGCGGCAAGTTCAAGGGCTCGGAGGGCTACAAGGTCTCCGGCGGCCTCCACGGCGTCGGCGTCTCGGCGGTCAACGCGGTCTCCTCGCTGATGCGGGCCGAGATCAAGCAGAATGGCAAGCTGTGGGTGCAGGAGTACCGGCTGGGCGTGCCCCAGGGTCCGGTCAAGGCGGTGGCAGATACCGATCAGAAAGGCACGACGATTATCTTCAAGGCCGCCGACCATCTGTTCACGACCACCGAGTACAGCTTTCGGACCCTGGCCAACCGCTTCCGCGAGATGGCCTACCTGACCAAGGGCCTGCGCTTCAAGCTGATCGACCTAATCAACGACCGCGAGGTGTCGTACTACTTCGATGGCGGCATCGTCTCGTTTGTGCGCCACCTGACCCGCGAGAAAGGGCCGCTGCTGCCGCAGCCGTTCTATGTCGAGAAGCAGGTCGATAACGTCAACGTCGAGGTGACGATCCAGTACTGCAGCGATTTCAACGAGACTCTGCTGGCCTTCACCAACAACATCGCCAACCCCGACGGCGGCACCCACGTGACCGGCTTCCGCACCGCCCTGACGCGGACCATCAACGCCTACGGGCGCAACAAGAACCTGCTCAAGGAGGGCGACAGCCTTTCGGGCGACGATGTCCGCGAGGGTCTGACGGCGATCATCAGCGTCAAGCTGTTCCGCCCGCAGTTCGAGAGCCAGACCAAGGTCAAGCTGGCCACGCCCGAGGCCAAGAGCGCGGTCGAGACGGCGCTGAACGAGGCGCTCGGCGGCTATCTCGAGGAGAATCCCGCCGAGGGCCGCCGGATCATCGAGAAGGCGCTGCTGGCCTCGCGCGCCCGCGATGCCGCCCGCAAGGCCCGCGACCTCGTCCAGCGCAAGGGCGCCCTGGAGGGCTTCGCGCTCCCCGGCAAGCTCGCCGACTGCTCGGATAAAGAGCCGGCACATTGTGAATTATTTCTCGTTGAGGGCGACTCAGCCGGCGGAAGCGCCAAGCAGGGCCGCGACCGGCGCTTCCAGGCGATTCTGCCGCTGCGGGGCAAGATCCTGAACGTCGAGAAGGCCCGGCTGGACAAGATGCTGGCCAACAACGAGGTCAAGGCCCTGATCACCGCCATGGGCACCGGGATTGGCGAGACCTTCGACATCACCCGGCTGCGCTACCACCGCCTGATGCTGATGGCCGACGCCGACGTCGACGGCAGCCACATCCGCACCCTGCTGCTGACCTTCTTCTTCCGCCACATGCGCGACATCATCGAGGGCGGCCACCTGTACATCGCCCAGCCGCCGCTGTACCGCGTGCAGCACGGCAAGACCTACAAGTATGTCTACAACGAGGCCGACCGCGACGAGTACATCGGCACGCTGTCGAGCGGCACCAAGGTCAGCGTCCAGCGCTTCAAAGGCCTCGGCGAGATGAACCCGGAGCAGCTGTGGGAGACCACGCTCAACCCGCAGAACCGCATGATCCTCCAGGTCACGGTCGAGGACGCGATGGCCGCCGACGAGACGTTCACCATGCTGATGGGCGACCACGTGCCGCCGCGCCGCCGCTTCATCCAGACCCACGCCGCCGAGGTGAAGAACCTGGATATCTAGGCGGATTGTGTTGTGAGGGTTTGGATCAATCCATGTGACAACCTATAATTTATTAGACTATGAAAATAACAGAGCTTGGCTTAATATAGCCAAGCTCTGTTATTTTGTAAGATTTACAGGTGACTATTGTCTCGTTTCGGCAGCTATGCTAAAGTAAACAGATTACTTAATGTAGTATATAAAAATATCCATTCTAATGAGGCCAAATGAGTATTCCAAAACCAATTCATCCTTTTCCAGCACGCATGGCTCCACAGCTTGCATTAAGTGCTATTGAAGACCTTTCCCCATTATCAACTGTTCTTGATCCAATGTTGGGGTCCGGTACTGTTGTACGTGTGGCTGCTAATGCCGGGCATTATGCAATAGGTCGGGATGTTGATCCGCTTGCAGTCTTGATGGCAAAGGTTTGGACAACACCAATTGACACTGGAGTTCTTCGTACTTCTGCCCAAGAGATGGTCGTTGCTGCCAAAGAGCTTTCTCACACAAGTGTTTTACTTCCATGGATTGATAATGATTATGAGACGAGAGCCTTCACTGAATTTTGGTTCGCTGATACGCAAAGGCAACACCTACGGCAACTAAGTCACTGCCTTAGTGAGCGTAATGATGAGGTTGGTGATGCACTTCGTGTTGCAATGAGTAGAATCATTATCACAAAAGATCGTGGAGCATCGTTGGCTCGCGATGTCTCACATAGCAGGCCACATAAAGTTGCGGAGAGCAATAATTATCCTGTATTTGAAGGATTTCTTGATTCTGTTAAGCGCCTTGCTCGCCGTTTGGATGATGAGCCACCATTAGGTCATGCAACAATAATTCAAGGTGATGCACGTAATACTGCACTTACATCACAGACTATTGATGCTGTGATTACATCACCTCCATATCTAAATGCGATTGATTATTTAAGAGGCCATCGTCTTGCACTTGTATGGATGGGACATCAAATTAGTGAACTTCGTTCGATTCGTGGCGGAAGTATTGGAACAGAACGATCACCAGAGCAGGTACTTGATAGAAAATTAATTGATAGTGTTTTGAAACGTCTTGAATTACCAGTAAGTTTTCCTAAGCGTGAACATCGAATTATTGAGCGATATATTAGTGATTTGAATGCGATGCTTATTGAAACTCATCGGGTCCTCAAACCTGGAGGCATGGCGGTTTTTGTTATTGGCAACTCATGTCTGAAGGAAGTATTTATCTGGAACTCACGAATTCTATCATCAATCCTTGCCCACCTTGGCTTTAAGCATGAGTCTCATTATTCTCGAACACTTCCAGCTTCTCGCCGCTACCTTCCGCCTCCTTCACTTGCTGGAACCAATAATTTTGAGCGTCGAATGCGGAAAGAAGTTATCTTAACCTATAGACGGATCTAATTTTTGTTGGAGTAACAATTGTGCCACACCAGCGTCCTTCAGATGATGACATTGATGCAGTGTATCAGCGCTTTATCGCCGGTGAACCAGACGCTCCCAGTGATCTTATTGAATTGATTCTTGATCCACTTATTGATGCACTTCATCGCAGATACCCTTCTCTCCCTGATAACACCTGGATAGAAGATGTCGTAGCTGATAGCGTTCTTCGTATGGTGCAAGGTGTGTCGGGATACATCCCCGAGCGGGGAATGCTTTGGTCCTATCTCTTTAATGATGCATATCGTGATCTCCTCAATCTGGTAGAAAAAGAAAAGCGCAGATCTCGGCATTTTATTGTTCTGGATTCTGTCGCATTCGAGGCTCTTCGCGGGAATACTAATATAGAAGCGGAAATTATAGACCGGTTAGCACCAACGGATTTCTCGGAACATGGGGACATTAAGGTATTGTGGGAGCAACTTCGGCAAGAGATTACTGACCCACATGACTGGTTAGTAATCAACCTTATGTACTCCAAGGAGCGGCGTACAGAGGTTTTTGCTGAAACGCTTGGTATCTTGCATCTTCCTGTTGATGAGCAGCGTAAACGGGTAAAGCAAGTAAAGGATCGGCTGCGCCTCCGCCTACGACGCCTTGGAGTAAAACTCAATGACCAGTAAACCCTCTCAATCTTTTGAGCGTATAGCTGAGCGTGCACTTCAACATCCCTTCTTTTTAGGAGGAGTGCTGGAATCATACCGTATGTCCCATGAACTTAACCTAGAGGAACTGGCCGCATACCTTGGATGTGATCCTGAGAACATCTTCCGTTTGGCGCTCTGTCGCAGACCTGATGCAACCGCTTTAGCTTTCAATACTGACGTTGAGCATCTTGCCAGGCGGTTTGGGATCCAAAGTGATCGTCTGTTCGCCATTATTCGGGAGGTGGATTCGCTTCAGTCTTTACGCGATCACCTTGCCTTCAAGCCACAAAGTGATCGAATGCTTCTGGCTGCTCGAGATCGAGAAGACGATGAGTCTGATCCAGATGCTCAGGAGAGTGGAGATGACTGAGGCTTGGTTAACTCGAACAACAGATCATTTCTGGGAACGGGTGGGAGGCCAGCTATCCTATCCACGAGATCTATCTGTTGTCATTGTCCGCTCATTTCCTATTGCAGTTATTGAGTTGTCATCGCTTGGTACACAATCCATAGAAAAATGGCTTCACAGATGTAACGTCTCATACCGGTTTCTCTGCCAAAGCCGCTCCCTACGGGGTTGTATTGTCGCTGTACGGGGACAAGGGCTACTTTTCTTGGATCTCAATGATCATCCAAATGAACGGCGTTTTACGGTTGCTCATGAGATTTCTCACTTCATCCTCGATTACCTAGTATTACAACGCGAAGTCCGGTCTAGACGTTCTGAACCTTAACAGAGTGGGCATGGTATCCTGGTCTTGAAAGCCGCCAAGCTTCTCAAGAAAGGACCATGCCCG
>JACCRK010000016.1 GCA_013813565.1 Herpetosiphonaceae bacterium | reverse complement strand
TGTAAGCCGTGGCAGCAATCGCCACACACAAAGCGGGCCGGCAGTACAACTGCCGGCCCGCTTTGTGTGTCTTCTGGCTATATCTGGGGCTGATCGCGCCCGGCGGCGACGCGCAGCGCGTCGATCTGGCTGCGATGCTCGGCCTCGTGCTGCATCAGGTGGTGCAGCACCCACTCGGGGGTGACATCGTAGCCGGGCAGCGGTCGCGGGCGGCGAAAATCGGCCAGCGTCATCGGCTGATAGACCTCCAGCAGCAGGCCGCGGATGGTCGCCAGCCGGGCGAGATGGTCGGCCAGGCTGGTGCCCTCGGTCTTGGAGAGGTGGCCGTGCGCGTCGCGGTGCTCATGCGGCAGCAGCACGTTGACACTGGCGGGATAGTCCTGCTCAAGGACCTCGGCATACAGCCAGTCGGCCTCGATCAGCGCCATGTGGTAGAGGACGGTGCCGATGCTGCTGTCGCCGTGGGGCGGCATCCAGTCGACGGCGGCGGCGGGCACTTCGGCCAGCTTCTCGTGGGTGCGCTGGCGGGCATCCTGGAGCGCCCACAGCCAGCGGCCAATCTCCGGCTCGGCGCTCAGCCGAGTGTCGACAATGAACTGTTCTTTTTCTTTAGTCATCAAGACTCCTTGAAAATATAATCTCATCGATTATGGCACACGCAGGCGGGTTACACATAGGCAGAAAGTATGAATCAGCTCGCGGAATGGGCCATATCCCAGCGTCCTTCAGTCGATCATTCACCCACCCTGCACCCTATAACCCTGTCCCGCTTTCGTGGTATGCTTCTAGGAGCATCGATTTCAAACCAGCCCCACATCTCAAGTACCTGGGAGGCCACCGTGCGACGTGTAGCAATGTTGAGCGTTCATTCAAGCCCTCTGGCGACACTCGGCGGCAAAGAGGCCGGCGGGATGAATGTGTATGTTCGGGAGCTGGCCCGCGAGCTGGGCCGCCAGGGCGTGGCCGTCGATATCTTCACCCGCTGCCAGGATCGCGAGTCGCCGGTCGTGGTCAATATCGCGCCCAACGTGCGCGTCCTGACCGTGCGGGTCGGCCCGGCGGCGCCCTACGATAAAAACTGGGTCCTCGACTACCTGCCCGAGTTTGTCCACCGCATTCGCTGCGTCGCCGACGGCGAGGACATTCACTACGATATCATCCACAGCCACTACTGGCTCTCCGGGCTGGCCGCCCTGGAGCTGCGCCAGGCCTGGGGCACCCCGGTCATCCATATGTTTCACACCCTCGCGGCGATGAAGAACACGATCGCCCGCGGCGACGAGGCCGAGACCGCCGATCGGCTGGCCGGCGAGCGCATGCTGCTCCAGGAGGTCGACCGGGTCGTCGCGGCCACGCCGCTGGATCGCGCCCAGATGATTCAGCACTATGCGGCCGAGATCGAGCGGATCGTCGTGATCCCCTGCGGCGTCGATCTCAACCACTTTCACCCGATCGAGCAGGACCGCGCCCGCGAGGAGCTGGGCGTCCCGCCACACCCGCACAAGATGCTGCTGTTTGTCGGGCGGATCGAGCCGCTCAAAGGCATCGATACGCTGCTGCGGGCGATGGCGCTGCTGGTTGAGCAGCGCCCGGCCTGGTGGGGCGATATCTGCCTGGCGATTATCGGCGGCGATCGCCGCGAAACCCCCGACCAGTGGAGCGCTGAGATGAAGCGTCTGCGCCGCCTCCAGGGCGAGCTGGGCATCGGTGAGCTGGTGACGTTTCAGGGATCGCAGGACCAGCGCAAGCTGCCGGTGTTCTACAGCGCCAGCGATGCCGTGATCGTGCCCTCGCACTATGAGTCGTTTGGCATGGTCGCCCTGGAGGCGATGGCCTGCGGCACTCCGGTGATCGCCTCCAACGTCGGCGGGCTGCGCTACACCATTCGCGATGGCGAGACCGGGCTGCTGGTGCCCCGCGAGGACCCCCAGGCGCTGGCCGAGAAGATCGCCCTGCTGCTCGACGACGAGGCCCTGCGCCTCAAGCTCGGCCAGCAGTCCACCCAGACCGCCCAGCGCTATAGCTGGAGCACCATCGCCCACGAGATTCGCGAGCTGTACACCGAGGTGATCTGCGGCGAGCCATGTCGCCAGCCCGCACTTGTTGGTTAGAATGTAGATCCCGCTGGCTGAGCCGGTCGAAGCCGCACTATTGGGGACCGGCTCAGCCAGCGGCTGTGAAGCCTATCTGAAGGAGGATATATGCCCGTACTGGAAGAGACCGAGATTGTCCGCCGGCTGGCGCACATGAGCGACTGGGAGGTCAAGCGCGGCGAGATCACCCGCACCTATGAGCTGGCCTCGTTCCCGTTTGCGATCGAGTTTGTGCGCCGCATCGGCGACCTGGCCGAGGCCGCCGGACATCACCCCGACATCGATATTCGCTACGACAAGGTCAAGATCAGCCTCTCCACCCACGACGAGAAAGGGATCACCGAAAAAGATTTCGCGCTGGCCCAGGAGATCGATATGCTGCTCCAGTCGATGGACTGACGAACGTTGGCTGAGACGCTGAGAGTGGCATCGCTCTCAGCGTCTTGCTGCCTAACCCCTAACCCCTCGCACGCAAGCGCCCCGGTCACAAGCGGGTATAATGAAGCGGCCGTCGCCATGACGGAGTTTTGAAAGAGGATGATCTATGGCTCGCCTGCGGCTTTTCCCGATATTCCTGTGTGTGATGTTCGTTGTTTCAGCCTGTAGCACCAGCACAGCCCCGACCGCCATCCCGTCCAGCAACTCGACCGAGCCGACCATCGGTGGCGGTGGCAACCTGATACTCACCCTCGGTGACGATCCGCCCAGCCTGGACCCGGCGCTGGTGAGCGATGTCTCGTCGGCCCTGGTGGTGCGCAGCCTGTTCAGCGGGCTGGTCAGGCTGGATGCAAATCTGGAGGCCGTGCCCGATCTGGCCGAGTCGATTGAGGTCTCGGCGGATGAGCGCACCTACACCTTCAAGCTGCGCAGCGGTATCTCCTTCGCCGACGGCACGCCGATCACCGCCGATGATGTGCGCTGGAGCATCGAGCGGGCGACCGATCCGGCCACCGGGCCGATTGTGGCCCCAACCTACCTCGATGATATCCAGGGCGTCAATGAGAAAGTGTCCGGCGCAGCCAGCAGCCTCAGCGGGTTCAAAGTGGTCGATGATCAGACGATCGCGATTACGCTGCGTGAGCCAAGCGCCCTGTTCCTGCTCAAGCTCACCCACCCGCCGTCGTTTGTCGTCGATCGCCGGGCGGTTGCGCGGGGCGATGACTGGTTCGAGCGGGCCAATGGCTCGGGGCCGTTC
>JACCRK010000006.1 GCA_013813565.1 Herpetosiphonaceae bacterium | reverse complement strand
GGTTGGCGCCAATGGCGTGCTGGCCGCCTGGACCACCGGTGCGGCCAATGGGGTTGGGCCGATCCCGATTCCACCTGGTGTCATTGGTGGAGCGGGATCGTGTGCCCCTAAGACCGGTCTTTACGATGGCGATGTGCTTAACTTTGACGTCACCACCACCACTGGGTCAGCACGCATGATGGCGGTTCTGGGCGGAGTCTTTCATCTTGGGACAGGCGATGTTTCCGGCGGATGTAACTCCGGCACCGCCGACTCGGCCAGAACATTCCTGGCACAAATTCAACCCGATGGGAGTATCGCCTGGCAAACCGCGACCGATTACACCATGCTGTTCCCCAACAAACAGCTCCGCGCTATCGGCATCAACCAGAAAATCTATGCCGTTGGGGGCGTCATTGACAGTCAGGTAACCAACAAGTCATTCTCGTCGTATATCGACAGCACGCTGGCCTTGAAACGTTTTGTAGGCAGCAACTATCTGGAGAGCACGACGGCCCTGCCTACGGAGCGGGCGCGCGCCTCGCATGGCCTGGAAATTATCACCATCGACGATACGTCCAAAACCCCACCAGTGCCACGACCAATCGCGTATCTGTTTGGCGGCACCAACAGCGCAACCGCCCTAACCTATCGGAACGACGTTATGACGAGCTTTATTGGGCTTGATGATGACATCGATGACGAAAATGCTGCCTATGCCAGCCCAGGTGACTACGTGTCGCGGATATATCCGCTGCGTGGCCCTGGCAATATCACTGAAGTTCGCTGGAGCGCCTCGATCACCAGAACCGCCAGCCTGCAAAACGATATTAAGGTGGAGTACCGCGTCGCCAACTCTGCCCAACTGATGAGCGCTGCTCAGTGGCGCGTGGTCGATGGCGATGCTGGCAGCGCTAGCTTTTCGATTGATGGCAGTAATGTTGGGCTGGATAGCCTTGACGATACTGGAACCTTTATCCAGTACAAAGCGACTTTAACAACCGCCCAGCCGAACAATCGCGAGTCAACTCCGGTGTTCCGCGGCACCATCAGTGTGAAGTACACCATTGATGGGCATCCAAGCCTGTTCGTTAAGAGTGGCAGCTTTCCAACGATTACGCCGCTGACGACAGTCGTCCCAACGATCATCATCTCCAATGCGAAGCCGCCGCAGTCCACCAGCACTGAGACCGTCCTTGATGCCAATATTGAAAGCAGCGGCTCGTTCTTTGTTGACCTGTATGTCTACGCACCAGGCCAGCCGGTCGTGCCGCCAACCCGTAACGCATCAGGATCGTATCCGCTCACCAGCGCGGCGTTTGCCGAGATCAGCAAAAATGCCCTACCTAATGGGAGCGAGTTGAATCTGGCCACAGTGAACTGGCGACTAAATTGTGGCCCTGTCGCACCATCCGCGTGTCCGCTCGCCACCTGGCAGGTTATTTTCAATAAAGAGGGCCCCTGGACCGTCATTGCGGTGGTGGATAGCGGCAACAATGTGACCGAGGCCGATAATATCACTGACCCGTGGGAGTCGGATAACACGCTCCAGTTCACCGTTGTTTCACAAGTCAAGGGCGGCACCCAACGCCTGCCAATCGCGATGCGGAATGCCATAACACCGCCATAAACGTTGATCTCAGCGCCTTTTGCAAATGGGCAGAGCGCAGTCTCTGCCCATTTGCGTGGGCTTTCAGGGCATGGTATACTCCACTCGCTTTGGGGACGTGGCGTAATGGCAGCCGCGCCAGCCTTAGGAGCTGGTGTCTCACGACGTGAGAGTTCGAGTCTCTCCGTCCCCACCAATCGTTGCGGGAATAGCTCAGTTGGTAGAGCATCTCCTTGCCAAGGAGAAGGTCGCGAGTTCGAGTCTCGTTTCCCGCTCCATGCTTAAACAATCAACGCCCAGGTGGGCGTTGATTGTTTTTAGGGCCACTCCGCCGTATAATGCCTCTACAGCCACAAGGTTATGAAAGGAACAAACGATGAAATTTCTGGTTGGTATGGTACTTGGCGTCGGGGCCGGGGTGGCCGCCACGCTCCTCCTGTCACATCGTAGCGAAGAAGAAGGCCTGATTCATACCGTGCAACATACAGTGCAGGGCGTGCTTGACTCCGCCAAAGCCGCCGCCTCGCAGCGTGAGAAAGAGCTCTGGGTCGAATTTCACGAACGGGTGCCCAGCGCGGATCAGCCAACTTTAGGTTAATGCAGTAGCGATAGGGTGTTGTGAACGCAGAAATTATTGCCATTGGCACCGAGCTGACCCTCGGCACAACCGTCGATACCAACAGCGCCTGGCTGGCTGGTCAGCTCGCCACCATCGGGGTCGCCGTGAGCCGAGTCAGCTTAGTCGGCGATGATCTGCCGGCGCTGACAGCGATGATTGGCGAGGCCTGGGCACGGGCGGAGCTGGTGATCTGCACCGGCGGTCTAGGGCCGACCGCCGACGATCTGACCCGTGAGGCGGTCGCCGCCGCCACCGAACGGCCGCTGGAGTTCCACCCCGATCTTTTCGAGCAGATCGCGGCGCGCTTTCGCTCGTTCGGCCGCACGATGAGCGAAAGCAATCGCCAGCAGGCCTACGTGCCGACAGGTGCGCTGGCCATACCGAATGCCCGCGGAACCGCCCCGGTGTTTATTGTCAGCGAGCCGGAGCGCGCCCTGATGGTCCTGCCCGGCGTGCCGTCGGAGATGAAATTCCTGGCCGAAACCGAGCTGCTGCCGTTTCTGCGCAACGAGCGTGGGCTAAAGTCGATTTTGTTGGTGCGCTCGGTGTACCTGAGCGGAACCAGCGAGGCCGAGGCCGGCGAAGCGATCGCCGATCTGATGCAGGCGCCCTATCCAACCGTTGGGATCTCGGCCAAGGCCGCGCAGTACGAGGTGCGCATCTCGGCGCTCGGCGAAGACCGCCAGCAGGTTGAGGCCGACCTGGCGGCGGTTGTTGCCGAGGTCACGCGACGGCTGGGGCGCTATATCTTGAATAAAGCGGGCCTGGTGGCCCACGTTGTTCACCATCTGCGCGAGCAAAACCAGACCCTGGCCCTGTACGAGGGCTTCCGCGAGGCGCCGGTGTATGCCGCCCTGCGCCGAGTCCCCGGCGGCCTGCAGTCGGTGCGCGGAGTTACGATCCACCCGCTCGACGAGCCAGTTGATGCCGAGGCTGCCGAGTCGCTGGCCCGCGCCGCCGCCGCCGAGGTCCGCAATGACTGGCGGGCCGACTATGGCCTGGCGGTTATTCCAGCCCAGGTTGGCGCCGATGGCTACACCGATATTTGTCTGGTGCTGACCGACCGCCACGGCGAACAGTCGCTCTGCCGCCGGGTCGATATGGCCAGCAGTGAGGCGTTTGGGTTTATTGGTAATGGTGCCCTGGAGATTGTCCGTCGCTCGCTCGAAACCCTCCAGCGCCAGGAATAAGGAAGCCGCCATGGCTGAACCAGCCACGTTCAACGCCTACCAGTCCCTCCGTCAGGCGCTTGCCACCGTCTTCTCCGACCGCCGCTGGCCGATTAAAATCGCCATTGGCGGCGCTTTTATGCTGACGATTATCGGAGTTGTGTTTCCCCAGGGGTTCTTAATCGAGCATCTGGATAATAGCCGCCGGGGCTTTCGCACCCCGCTGCCTGGCTGGCGCCAGTGGAGCGATAAGGCCGTGATGGGGATGCTGGCGGCGATGTTCGACTTTGTCTACTTCCTGCTGCCGATTATTGCCGCTGCGCTGGGCCTCTTCTGCGCCATTATCCCGCTGCTGTTCAGCGACTCGGCGGCCGCGGAGTGGTCCACCCGGCTGATTGTAGCGGTCCTGGGCTCCATCATTCTGCTGAGCTTTGGCCTGAGCTTTTCGCCCATTGCCAAGATATATTTTGCCAAAGATGGCGATATCGAACACAATGTCGGGCCCCGTATGCTCAGCCGCATCCGCAATCCGCTGACCCGCCATCTGTACTACAAGGCGCGCCTGGCCAGCCTGCCGGTCTATGGGCCGGCTTTGCTCGCCGGCGCGGGGCTTTTTATGCTCATTCAGCGCAGTGGCAGCAGTGTCTGGCTAACCCTGGGCGTGGCCTGGCTGACCGCCAGCCTCTTTTTTGGGGCCTGGCTGATCACCGGGCAGATCTATCTGGCGGCGGTCGAGATTGCCGAAGATATGGAGCTCGATGCCCGCCTCGCCGAGCGCCGGGCCACGCTCAGCAATGAGTAGTTTTAAGCTTCCGCCGAAATTTGTGCTGATTTGGAAGCGATAGTCACTATGGAACGTGCGCGTATTCTTAGATGGCGACTGGAGCAGCAGGCGGCCCGCGTGCAGCAGGAGGAGGAAGAGTCGCGCGCCCGCGCCACGGCCCGCCTGATCCGCCCGCTGATGGACCAGCCCCTGACCCGGCTTGCGCGGGAACTCGGCGGCACCCTGCACAACACCAATGATATCCCTGGTAGCAAAATCGAAAACGATCGCCGCTCGGTTCAGACCGTGCAGTTTGTTCGCGATCACCTCACCACCAAAGCCTTTACCATCGACACCATCAATGGGGTTTTTCTGATCAGTATCGCCGATCGCCAGGTCGAGCTCGATCTGATCTGTCCGCACTACCGCCACCGTGGGGAGTTTAGCGGCGCAGCCAACCAGGGCCAGTGGTTCCCGCCCGGCGACTACACCGAGGTTTACCTCATCGCCCAGGCGCAGTGGCAGCACGACGACGCTCCCGTGGCGCTGGAGCAGTTTTTTACGGCTGTCCAGGAGCAAATCCCCACCATCCGGGCCTACTCCGCCACTGCCGCCCAGCGCGCCCGCTACCGCCGGCGGATGCTGCTGCGCCGTAAAATCACCCTTGGCTTGGTCGCCGGAATCTACATTGCTGTCGTTACAGTGTTGATCGTCTGGTGTCTGACGATGATGTATGTCACTGTGCGCTATGGCGCATATGGCGTCCGTTAATTCTCCCGCTCAACGCCCACCCCCGGAGCTTTTGACTTCTCTCCACCATCCTGCTACCATAGCCAGCGGTGTCGGCAAAACCGACTGTTTTCACGCTTCATGTTTCTGATTTTTCTAGTTTGGAGGTGCGATGAAGCTCCACGAATATCAGGCCCGCGATATTGTCGCTCGCTACAATATTCCCGTAACCGGTGGTGGCGTCGCCAGCACCCCCGCCGAGGCCCGCCAGATCGCCGAGCAGATCGGTGGCAAGGTGGCGGTGAAGGCCCAGGTTCACGTCGGCGGACGTGGCAAGGCCGGCGGTATCAAGATCGCCAGCACCCCCGCTGAAGCCGAGGCCGCTGCCAGCCAGATTTTGGGCATGGATATCAAGGGCTTGACGGTTGAGAAGGTGCTGATCGCCGAAGCTATCACCTACGAAAAAGAGATCTACCTCGGCGTGATCCTCGACCGCGCCAGCAAGCGGATTGTGATGATCGCTTCCTCCGAGGGCGGCATCGAGATCGAAGAGGTCGCCAAGACCAACCCCGACGCCATTATCAAGATTGCAGCCGAGCCGCTGCTGGGCCTCCAGCCGTTTCAGGCGCAGGAGCTGGCCTTCCGCATTGGTCTGAAGGATGGCAAGCAGGCCCGTCAGTTCGCCAGCATCGCCACCGGCCTCTACAAAGCGTTTGTCGAAAATGATGCCGAGCTGGCCGAGATCAACCCGCTCGTGGTGCTGGCCGATGGCACCTTGCAGGCGCTCGACTCGAAGATCGTGCTCGATGATAGCGGGCTGTTCCGCCACAAAGAGATGGAGTCGATGCGCGACCTGGCCGGCGAGCCGGAGTCGGAGATCAAAGCCCGCGAGAATGGCCTGACCTTTATCAAGCTCGATGGCGATATTGGCTGTATGGTCAACGGCGCCGGCCTGGCGATGGCGACCATGGACGTGGTCAATCTGTTTGGCGGATCACCGGCCAACTTCCTCGATATCGGCGGTGGCGCCAACGCCCAAAAAGTGGCCGCCGCCCTCGATATCATCCTCGATGACCCCAACGTCAAAGCGGTGATGGTCAACATCTTTGGCGGCATCACCCGCTGCGACGAGGTCGCCAAAGGCATTGTCGAAGCCCAGAAAATTATCAAGCGCCAGGTGCCAATGGTCGTGCGGCTGGTCGGGACCAACGAGGCTGAGGGCCAGCGCATCTTGGCCGACGCCAGCCTGATCCCGGCGGCAACCCTGGCTGAGGCGGCCCAAAAGGCGGTCGATATCGCCAAAGCCGCCGCCTAGCTAGCCGCTAGCGCCCAGCGCTGTTGAGCGTAGCGATCGCCGCCAGAATAGTGGCCCGCTCGCGCTCATCAGCGCTGCTGTCGTGGAGCAGCGCCAGCCGGGGCAGCCACTCGGTGCGGAGCTGCGGGCGTAGCGCAGGCGTTCGCGCAGCCCAGCTGAGATCGCGCTCCAGCAGCGCTAGCTGGAGCTCGACCTCGGTGTAGCGCGGGGCGATCGGCGGCAGCCGCAGGGCCTTGCCGATCGGATAAAACGTGTCGGAGACCAGCTCGTGGGGCTCGCAGCGAAAGAGCCCGGCCAGCAAAATAATCGTGCGCTCCGAGGGCACCGCCTGACCCATCTCGAAGTGGGAGATCGCCACCCGCGAGAGCGCCAGGCGATCGGCCAGAGCTTGTTGGGTCCAGCCGTGCTGGACGCGCAGGTGGGCCAGGCGCCGGCCCAGCGAATCAGGCATTGGGTGTCTCCCGAACTGCAAACATAGCCTGTTTAATGATGAGCAGTATCTATGTTCTCAAACGTTAATCCTGCTAAGCCACTTAGCAGCTACAGCGTGGATGGAGTGCTACACTCGCTGAATGTGTCGCAGCAACGACATCGTTCTTCGCAGAAGCTACCGCGGCGCAATTGCCGAGCGGCTCCTTCTGACTTTCACAGAGGATACCATGAGCAAGGTTGCACTAGTTACCGGTATCACCGGACAAGACGGATCCTATCTGGCCGAGCACCTGCTTTCGCTGGGCTACACGGTGGTGGGGATGATCCGCCGCTCAAGCACAATCAACTTCGAGCGGATTAAGCATATCCAAGACGATATTGAGCTGGTCTCCGGCGATCTGCTGGATGAAGTATCGATGATCAACATCATCCAGACCTACCGGCCGAGCGAGGTCTACAACCTGGCGGCGCAAAGCTTTGTGCAAACCTCGTGGATCCAGCCGGTGTTCACCGCCGAGGTCACGGCGCTTGGCGTCACCCGGATGCTCGACGCCATCCGCACCGTCGACCCCTCGATTCGCTTCTACCAGGCCTCCAGCTCCGAGATGTTCGGCAAGGTGCAGGAGGTGCCGCAGAGCGAAGACACCCCGTTCTACCCGCGCTCGCCCTACGGCGTCGCCAAAGTCTACGGCCACTGGATCACGGTCAACTACCGCGAGAGCTACAACATGTTCGCCTGCTCGGGGATCCTTTTTAACCATGAATGTGTCGCCGAAAATACACCCTTGATGATCCGTCGCAATGGGTTTGTTGAGGTGGTTACCCCAGATGAACTGGTGCCGATTCGCCGCAAAGGACGCACCACGCAAACGTTTGAAGTGCCTGGCCTCGAAATCTGGGATGGCGAACTGTGGACCGCGATTAAGGCGATTACCGCCACCAAGCGCCGCCAGGCCGACCCAGAACATAAGATGCTCTTTATCCAGGCGCGTGGCGGCGTAGTTCAGGTTACCAGCCACCATCAGATGCTTGATGCCAGCCGCGAGATGGTGCCAGCCCACGCCGTGAAGCCAGGGATGGCTCTGGCGATGGCGGAGACGATGCCGCAACTCCCTGATTGGGCCGTGCTGACCGAAGAACTTGCTGAATTGCTCGGTTTGCTGACCGCTGAGGGCTATGTATCCGAAGATGGACGGATTCAGTTCACCAACAATGATGAAGCTTTGCGCAATCGTACCGCGTTGCTCTGGTCGAAGTTGTTTCTCGGGATAACGTCGACTCGATTCCACCCATCAGGCTTCAATATAGATCGCACAGTCGGACAGCTCCATCTCCGCGGCGACTCGAATATTGGCAAATGGCTGCGCGAACAGCTCTACAACAAACATGGTGACAAGCGCGTGCCTACGCTGATTCTAAACAGTGCACAGACTATTCAACAAGCCTATCTGCGTGGATATTATGCTGGCGATGGCCTCAAAGCGGGCAATGGGGATAGCATTAAGACCAGTAGCGCACTCTTAGCCCAAGGTTTGTGCTTGTTGTACGCTGGCCTTGGCCGCCATAGTTCAGTGTATGTCGAGCAACGTGGCGAACACGTCTACTATCAACTCAATCTCGCCTCAGGCAATATTGTTGGCAACAAAGGCCAGCATTTGCGTAAACCAGTTGAAGAAGTGCGCAAGGTTACCGAATGTACTGGCAGTGAGGAGTGGGTGTTTGACCTGGAAACCGAGAGCGGCGTATTTTGCGCGGGTGTCGGCAATCTGGTGGTCCATAACAGTCCCCGCCGCGGCCGCGAGTTTGTCACCCGCAAAATCACCGACGCGGTCGCCCGGATCAAGCTCGGGCTGGCTAGGGAGCTGCGCCTGGGCAACCTCGACGCCCAGCGCGACTGGGGCTTTGCCGGCGACTACGTGCGCGCAATGTACCTGATGCTCCAGCAGGATACGCCCGACGACTACGTTGTGGCCATGGGCGAGACCCACTCGGTGCGGCGCTTCTGCGAGATCGCGTTTGGCCACGCCGGGCTAAACTATGAAGACTACGTGGTCATGGACGAGCGCTTTATGCGCCCAGCCGAGGTGGATCTGCTGATCGGCGACCCGACCAAGGCCCGCGAGAAGCTGGGCTGGCGGCCCGAGACAACCTTTGAGCAGCTGGTGACCTCAATGGTGGATGCCGACCTTAAACTGTTGAAAGACGAACATCGAATGTAGAACTGTACGCAGGATGACGGATCAGCGAGTCCGCATCCCGCCTATTTTTTGGAGGTTCCCTTGAGTATTCTGGCCGATAAAACAACGAAGCTGTTGGTCCAAGGCATTACCGGGCGCGAGGGTGAGTTCCACGCTCGCCAGATGTTGGAGTATGGCACAAATCTGGTCGGCGGCGTGACCCCAGGGCGCGGCGGGCAGAAGGCCGTCGATGGCCGGGTGCCGGTGTTCAACACGGTCAAAGAGGCCGTCGAGGCCACCGGGGCCAACGCCAGCGTCATCTATGTTCCGGCGGCGTTCGCCCCCGATGCGATTCGCGAGGCCGCCGACGCCAATATCCCGCTGATCATCTGTATCACCGAGGGTGTCCCGGCGCTGGATATGGTCGCCACCTACGAGTATGTGCTGCACAAAGGCTCGCGCCTGATCGGGCCGAACTGCCCCGGCCTGCTCACCCCCGGCGAGGCCAAGATCGGCATTATCCCCGGCGCCATCGCCACCCCCGGCGTGGTCGGAGTGGTCTCGAAGTCGGGCACGCTGACCTACGAGGCGGTCGATGCCCTGACCCGGATTGGCCTCGGCCAGACGACGATCGTCGGCATCGGCGGCGACCCGATTATCGGCACCAACTTTATCGATGTCCTGGGTCTGTTCCAGGCCGACGAGGCCACCAAGGCGATTGTGCTGATCGGTGAGATCGGTGGCAACGCCGAGCAGGATGCCGCCGCCTTTATCAAGGCCAATGTCACCAAGCCGGTCGTCGCCTTTATCGCCGGCCAGTCGGCCCCTCCCGGCAAGCGCATGGGCCACGCCGGCGCGATCATCGGCGCCGGCGGCGAGGGCACCGCGCAGGAGAAGATCGAGGCGCTGGAGGCCGTCGGGGTCAAGGTCGCCCGCCTGCCCACCGATATCGCCCAGCTGGTGGCCGATAGCCTGAAGTAATCCTAGCCAAATTATCCAAACTCAAGCCGCCGAGTGGACCATGCTTTCCACCCGGCGGCTTTTTGAATCCAGCATCTTGGCACCGTCTCGTTATGGGCGCGTGGCGATGGGTAATGGCGGAGGGGTGGCAACCCAGCCTTTCGTGCCGGATTTGCCCAGTGACTGCACGGCGAATCCGGCTTTGTGGCACTGATTGAGAACCAGTTCGTTCATCAGCGCTGCATCTACCGACGTGCGGTAGCGCCGCGAAACAATGTGGCTGATGGACAGTGAGACTCGACGCAGATATGTGTCGCCGCCAGAAAAGACCAGCCGCGTGTATACGAAGCCACCGCGGGGCACGTGTGTGCGATAGGCCCGCACCTGGGCAAACTCCACAATGTTTAGCGGCTCGTAGCGCCCCCAGTGGCGAACCCAGATCTGCTTATCGTCATCGATCTGGAAGGCGTGAACTCGTAGGACGATTATCACGAATGGGACACCAATCACCAGCAGCACAATCAGCAGCATGATTATCCAGGTCAAGGGATTCAGGTCTGGGCCGTTGGGTTCGCGGAGCAAGTTAAAGGCAACCGTGGCGAATATAATGCCAAGCGCGAGTATAGGCAGCAGCATCAAATCAGCATAGACTGTAAACCGGCCGCGCATCCCTTCAACCGCAATAATTTGCTCCTTCGGGTGGGGAGCAAATGTATACATCACTACGTAGACCAGGACGTTGACCCCAAACAAAACCCCGGCAATCACGTCGGCAAGTATGCTGCCATCGCTAGCAAATCTAGCCACAGTGCAAAAGACTAGCAACGAGACAACTGCGAGCACAACTGCAAATATTTGCTGGGACCGCGATAAACCAGATGTCGGGCGAGTGCCATGCATGCGAAGTTCCTTCAAGTGCGATGTCCGGCCAGTATCCATCTGCTCACGAATGCCGCAGGCAGATGCGCTACAAACCCAGGATCCCGCGTCAGCTAGCGCCGGCCGATTGGCCGGCAGCCTCAGATTGTAGCGGTCGTAATATGGCCCGTCAATGGGCGAACAGCCGATCCCGGCCACCCACCTAAGCTTCTACCCGCCTCAGCTCACCTTCGCAGCGCCAGCGATCCTCCTCGCTGTAAGCGCTGGTTTGTTACACGATTGTTACAGGTCTATCAGCCTAATCGGTGCGTTGATTTGGTAGAGTGCTGGTATTGCTTCGATCACAGCAAGGAGGCGGCGAATGTATCACGTCCCACCCAGCCATAGGCGCTTGAACGATCCCTGGAAAACGGTGCCGGGTTTTGTTCTGGCCTCATCATTGATCATCGCCGGCCTCAGCGCCCTGCTCATGACGGTGCTCTTTATGGTGCGCTACAACGATTTTTTTGTGCCGGGATACGTCGGACTATATGTCCTGATCGCCTTCTACTGCCTGGTTCGGGGGTTTCTGCTCAGCAGCGCGATCCATGTGGTGGCATTTCTGCTGCTCGCGCCATTTGATCGGCCCAGGCAATCGATCCGCACCCTGGTCTACAGCCTGGTCGCATTCCTGGCGGTTGGGGTGATGGTCCGCGTGACGTGGGATAGCCCGCAGCCGGGCGAGGAGGCGGTTGCGCTTAATCGCTTGATGGCATTCGTGCTTACGCCAAGTGCGCTGCACGTCGCCGCGATTCTTTGGTTCGACTACCGCCGAAATCGCCCCGTACCGATCGATCCTGCTGCTGATCGCGCTGGCGTGCGCACGTAGGCGGCGCAGGGGCAGTATGGACAGCGCCGCCGGTTTTGTTACACGATTGTTACAGGTTTATCAGCGTGCGCAGGCCGTCAAAAGGGTATGCTGTGGCCGAGGGCAATAGGTGTGAGATGGCCAGCGTAGGGCGCACCATCGCGCCCTGCACTCGGCCGCTATGGATCGACTCCGCGGTTATGTGCCCACCGATCGCGCTGGCGGCGCTTGGCAGCTCGGCCATTGAGTGGGTGTTCAAGCGCTATCATTGAGATTCTGTATGATCAAACTCCGCACTGTGCTTATCGTTGGAGGTGGGCTATTCCTGCTGGCCTGTGGCCTGCTTGGGCTGGTGCTGCCGCCCGCCGTCAACCCGGTCTGGCAGATCGCCGGCGGGGTCTATCGCTACGATCCGCGGGCCGGCGACCCCGCGCCGGGCCTGCTCCGCGACCGCCCGGAGGACTCGCTCCACTACTATCTGGACGCGACGCTGCTAGCGTGTGATGGACGCCACCCGCACGTGTCTGAGCTGCCGGTTCAGCGCTATGAGGTTCAGGCGGTGACCTATGATGGGCGCTCCAGCTATCACGCCACCAGCCTGGTGCAGGCGCGGCTCTTCTACGCCGATGCCACGTCCCGTCTGGTGACCTTTCGCTTCGAGGCCGGCCACAACGAGGGCGATTGGTGGTATCTGGAGCACGGCAGCACCGTGCGCGCCGGGAGCTGGTTGGCCGTGGGCGGGCTGGTAGCCTCGCCCGACGCGCCGCCCCCTGGCTGGCGCTCCGCTCCAGGTGGGCCAGCCACCGCCTGCGATGATGTCTCGCCGCCCTTCAGGATTGAGTAGCGCGAGCTGCTGGATCATGCGCACACTCCAAGCGGCTGCAACCGCTGAGGCCGGGGCTGCTGAGGTGTTCATCGCTTGAGCGGGCAAGCGGCAGGTG
>JACCRK010000380.1 GCA_013813565.1 Herpetosiphonaceae bacterium | reverse complement strand
GTGCTGCTGACCCTCTGGCTGACCCTGGCCTCGGCGGTGCTCAGCCTGATCCTCGGCATCATCATTGCCATCCTGCGCACTGCGCCGCTGCCGCCGCTGCCGGCCATGGCTGCGGCCTACACCGAATTCTTCCGCAATGTGCCACTGTTGCTGGTGCTCTTTTTCTTCTACTTTGGCCTGCCCAACGCCGGACTACGGCTCAGCGCACTCAGCTGCGCCATCTGGGGGCTGGGACTGTACACAGCCGCCTATGTCGCCGAAGTGATCCGGGCCGGGCTGGCCGGGGTCAGCAAGGGAAACCTTGAGGCGGCCCGCTCGCTGGGCCTCAACTTTATGCAGATGATCCGCTATGTGCAGATGCCGCAAGCGCTGCGCTCGGCCATTCCGCCGCTGGGCACGCTGCTGATCGCGCTGCTCAAAAACACCTCGCTGGCCAGCGCGATCACCATCCCCGAGCTGTTCTTCCAGGGAGAGCTGGTCGGCAGCCGCACCTTCAACCCGAACATTCTGCTGATCATCGGGCTGATCTACGTGGCCCTGACCCTGCCGATCGCCGGTGTGATCAATCTTGTCGAGCGCCGCTGGGCGATCAAGCGCTAAAGGAGCCGCCGATGCAGACTCAGACCACCCTGAAGCCCCGCTCGGACGTGCCCCGCCGGGCCTTGAAGATCGCCCTGCGGATCCTGGGGATCGCCGCAGCTATCATTGTGATCCCGATCATCTTTGGGATGGAGTGGGAGCGCTTCAAGCCGCTGTTCACCGTGGTCACGCTGCGCTTTTTCCTGATCGGCGCTGTGGCGACGATTGCGGTATCGCTGGCGGCGATCCTGCTCAGCCTGCCGCTGGCCACCCTGCTGGCGCTAGGCCGGCTGGCCCATCGCCCGTGGCTGCGCTATCCGATCACCGCTTTTATCGAGGTACTGCGCTCGCTGCCGCTGCTGCTGCTGATCTACTATATCAATCTACGCTTTCCTGGCCTGGATGTGCTGAACGATATCCGCCTGGGCACACCCGATGGCTTTCTCAACATTGTCGTGACCACGATTCTTTCGCAGGAGGGCATGGCGGTGGTGGTGGCGCTGACGCTATACACCGCCGCCGTCAACGCCGAGCTGCTGCGCTCCGGCATTCTGTCGCTCGACAGCGGCCAGGGCGAGGCGGCCCGCTCGCTGGGCCTGGGCTACTGGCAGACCATGCGTCACATCGTGCTGCCGCAGGCCTACCGCCGCATCCTGGCACCGCTGATCGCCCAGTTCACCATTCTGGTCAAAGACACCTCGCTGGGATCGATCATCGGCTTCATCGAGCTGCTGCGGCGCGCCCGCATCATCTTCCAGCGCGATAGCAACCCGCTGGAGGCGCTGTACCTGGCCGCCCTGATCTACTTTGTGATCAACTACACCCTTGGGTTGTCGGCCAAACTGGTGCGCCAGCGCGGGCCATCGGTCGACATTCAACCTATCGATGCCTAAAGGAACAAGCCTATGACAGAGATCGCACCCATTCCGCACACCATCGGCGAGCCGATTATCAATCTCACCGGCATTGTAAAGCGCTTTGGCAAGTTCACCGCCCTCGACAACGTCGATCTTGAGGTGCGCCAGGGTGAAGTGCTGATGATTATCGGGCCAAGCGGCTCGGGCAAATCGACCCTGCTGCGCTGCATCAACCTGCTTGAGCGCCCCACTGCCGGCACCGTCATCGTCGATGGCATGGAGCTGACCACATCGAAGGTCAATATCAACAAAGTTCGCGCCGAAGTTGGCATGGTCTTCCAGCGCTTTGAGCTGTTTCCCCACCTCAGCGTGGTGCAAAATATCACCCTGGCCCAGGAGGTGGTGCGCAAGCGCTCATCAGCCGAGGCCAGAAAGATCGCGATGGAGCTGCTGGAGAAGGTCGGCATCCCCGACAAGGCCGAGAAGTATCCGGCCCAGCTCTCCGGCGGCCAGCAGCAGCGCGTGGCGATCGCCCGGGCGCTGGCGATGCAGCCCAAGATCATGCTCTTCGACGAGCCGACCTCGGCCCTCGACCCCGAGATGATCAAGGAGGTGCTCGACGTGATGCTCGACCTGGCCCGCGAGGGCATGACGATGGTCGTGGTCTCGCACGAGATGGGCTTTGCCCGCAACGCCTCCAACCGGGTGGTCTTTATGGACCAGGGGGTGATTGTGGAGACCGGCAAGCCGGATGAGGTGTTCAGCAACCCTCAGCACGAGCGCACCCAGCTGTTCCTCAGCAAGATCCTGCACTAGCCGCCACGCACCAGCTGAACCAGAATCGGCAGCCAGAGGGCGGGATAGCTATCTCACCCTCTGGCCATTTTAGCGCTGCGGCAAGCATGCGGCTCAGGCAACGATCATCACGCACGGATGGCGAACTACTAAGCGGAGCGGTCTGGATAGCGCCCCAACCCTACCGCTAGCACATCTATAGGAGTGTTGAGCTATAGCCAAAAGATTAAGAACCTTTTATACTTAGCGGACCAATCTATTTAACCTCTATTTCCCTCATCCATCGACCACTGGTATTTTCCGTCTGGAGGAATGTATGCGTATCTGGCGAATCATCCTCATCATCACGCTCGGCACTGTCTCGCTGACAAGTGTTCTGGGCCAAACGACTGCCCAGGCCACACCACCGCCACGGCTGCGACTCCATCGCGGCACCTTCGATCTACAGGCGCCACCAGCGACAGCTGCCGTCGCCGAACTGTCCAGGGCAGCGCCTGGGACATACGACATTATTCAGTTTCGCGGCCCAATTACCTTGGCAGATCGGACGGCGCTGGAGAAAACCGGGGTCAGTATTCTCGAATACCTGCCCGACTACGCCTATCTGGTCGAAGGCACGGCGGTGCAGCTCAGT
>JACCRK010000379.1 GCA_013813565.1 Herpetosiphonaceae bacterium | reverse complement strand
ACCCCGACGAGCTGCTGATCCAGTACCAGCACCTGCTGGCCGAGGTCGCCGCGACCCGCGCCACGCTCCGCGCTGAGCTGAGCTCCGCGCTGCTGCGGGAGGACGGATGAGCCTGCACAGCTTTTTCGATCACTTCGACCTGCTCGCCGAGGCGCCCGGTGGCGTCAAAAAGCTCCGCGAGCTCATCCTCCAGCTCGCCGTCCAGGGCAAGCTCGTGCCCCAGGACCCCAGCGATGAGCCGGCCAGCGCGCTGCTGGAGCGGATCAAACTCAATAAAGGTTCTGATAAATATCAGAAGAAGATGAATATATCTGATATTCAAGAAGACTCTCAATCTCCATTTAACCTTCCAATCAATTGGTCATGGGTTCGAGCTAATGGATTCTTAGAAGTAATCAGAGGTGTCACCTATAATAAACAAGATGCTATTCAAGAGAATAGATCTGGTTATCTACCTTTACTTAGAGCAAATAATATTGATGTGGAACTTAACTTCAGCAATCTTGTGTATGTACCTGAGAACCTAGTTTCACAGAAGCAATTTATCTATTCAGGCGATATACTTATTGCAATGTCAAGTGGAAGCAAAAAACTTGTTGGTAAAGCAGCGCAAGCCAAGAGTGACTTTCAAGGCGGATTTGGAGCATTTTGTGGTTTGATTCGTATCAATCCAATAGTTAATAAGCAGTATATTGCTGTTTTTTTTCATTCACCTTTGTACAGAACTGCCATTTCCGCTGTTAGTAAAGGTATAGGCATTAATAACTTACAAAAAGGGAATATTGAGAATTTGCTTATCCCCCTCCCACCCCTCGCCGAGCAGCGCCGGATCGTGGCGAAGGTTGACGCGCTGATGGGGCTGTGTGACGAGCTGGAGGCGCGCCAGGAGCGCCGGCGGGCGGGCCGGGTGCAGCTCAGCGCCACCGCCCTCGACCGCCTGCTGGCCGCCCGCGACCCCGAGGAGCTGGCCGCGAGCTGGCTGCTGGTCGCCGACAGCTTCGACCTGCTCTACGACACGCCCGAGACCATCGGCAGGCTGCGCCAGGCCATCCTCCAGCTGGCCGTCCAGGGCCGCCTGGTGTCGCAGGACCCCGCCGACGAGCCGGCCAGCGTGCTGCTGGAGCGCATTCGGGCGGAGAAAGAGCGGAGTAAAGGCACATCATCAACTCAGCACCTGAATCTTCTCCAAAATAGTCAAAAGAATTTAGTTGACAATCTACTTCCAGAAGGATGGATAGTAGTGGAATTGACAGAGATTAGTGATGTTGGTACTGGCAGTACACCACTGAAAACTCAGCTAGAATTTTATGAAGAAGGCACTATTCCGTGGGTAACAAGTGCAGCTACGTCCAAAGATGTTATTACACAAGCAGAAACACTTATTACTCCAAAAGCAGTTAAGGATTGCCGTCTAAAGTTATATCCGTCGGGAACCCTCATTATCGCAATGTATGGGCAAGGCAAAACTCGTGGACAAATTGCAGAATTGGGCATTCCTGCAACCATCAATCAAGCTTGCGCTGCTATATCTTTGTACTATGATTCAAACGACATGAGACCATATATTCGAATGGTTATTGAGAAAAAATATGATGAAATTCGTTCCATGGCTGCTGGAGCTGCCCAACCTAATCTGAATGTTGGAAAAATCAAAGAAACACTAATCCCCCTCCCGCCGCTGGCCGAGCAGCGCCGGATCGTGGCGAAGGTTGACGCGCTGATGGGGCTGTGCGACGAGCTGGAGGCGCGGCTGCGGCAGGCGCACGCCGACGGGGCGCGGCTGCTCGGGGCGCTGGCCGGGGCGGTGGCGGGCGGGTAGCGGGCGCGAACCAGGCTCTGGGGAATGGCGGCGATGGCGGCGGGTACGGAGACCCGCCGTACAGACGGGGGGTGTTTAAAACTGTCAGTATCGCAGGAGGGATGATGTTTGGATTGAAGTATTTAAACCGTAAGCAAAAGATTTTCCTTTTAATAGCGATTTCTCTAATTGTAAGCGTGCGATTTCTCCTTGGATGGAAATATTCTTTGATATTATATCTCACATTATTGTGTATTTATATTTTCAATGCAAGATCTGACCTATTAAGGATTAAAATACGTCGCGAAAAATCCGCAGATGCAATATTACCTGATAATTGGATCGAAGCTCGTACCGGACCTGTTGTAAAAACTGTTGAGGATATTTATAAAGAGAATAAACCATTCGCAAAATACATTAGAAATACAAATAATAAGTGGTACTTTTCATTAAACTTCATTGATGATCTTGATGAAATAAAAAGGACCCAGGATACTATCCAGAAATACTATGATGGAGATTTTGCACTCTTATTCTATATCCATAAAAAAGAAACCATAGTAGGCCCAATAGGACTACTGTTGAAGACCATGAGCGAATATAATGATGACTAAATTATATTCGCTGAACTCGTCAAAATAGTGACTTCTGGTGACAAATATGTGCCGTTTCAACGGTCGATCTGGAGGAAGTATGAATATCATCACCGGCTTTTTGCAGCGCTACATTCCGCTCACCACGTTCTGGCACCCATCGACGTGGGAGTATGTCTCCGCGGACCTCATGCGGCAGCGGCCGCATCCCCGCGTCAACTCGATCGCCTGGAACATGTGGCATCTGACCAGGGTTGAGGATTCCGGCCTGAGCCGCTTTGTCGTCGATCGCCCGCAGGTGCTGGATGAGGGCGGCTGGATGGAGCGCATGAATCTGCCCTGGCGCCACCATGGCGGCGAGATGTCGCTGGCCGAGGTCGATGAGCTGAACGGGCAGATCGATCTTGCCGCCCTGCGAGCGTATATGGGCGCGGTGCAGGCCCGCACGCTGGAGATCGTCAATGGGCTTGATCCGGCCAGCCTGGACGCGGCCATGGAGGAGGATCGGCTGCGCCTGATTCTGCTGGATGAAGGGCTCGCCCATCCCAGGGCGCTCGGCCTGGTCACGCACTATCGCGGCTGGACCAAAGGCATGTGCCTGCTGAATTTCGGCCTGACGCATCCGTATCAACATGTCGGCGAGATTGGCGTGATTGCCGGTCTGCTTGGGGTAAATTTCGACTAACCGCCCAGCGGGGTTCCGCCTGCTATTCGTGGCCGGCGTGGATCACCCGCCGGTAGCATGCCACAGCAAGGAGCCGTTGATGGATCTAGAGTTTCAGATACCGCTGCTGGACACAACCGTGCACATCGGGCACGCCGACCTGACGACCATCGACGCCGACGTGCTGGTCTGCCCCGGCAACCCCTACCTCTCGCTGTCGGGCGGCGTGGCGCTGGAGATCAGAAACAAGGCTGGCGACGCGATCATCCTAGACCTGCGCAAACACCCGCTGCCGGCCCAGATCGGCACAGTCATCGTCACCGGCGCGGGCCAGCTTCCGGCCAGATACATCTTCCACGCGATTAGCGGGGGGTTTTTAGACAAAGTGCCCCAGGACGTGCTGACCGCCCATCTGGTCAGAGAGGTGCTGACCCTGGGAACCCAGCTGAACGTCCAGCATATCGCGCTGCCGCTGATTGGCACCGGCATCGCCGGCGGCAATAAAGCGATCGCGCTCGACTGCATTCTCGACACAGCGCTGCACTACATCGCCAACAACGCAACCTCGATCAGACACATCTCAGTGGTGATATTCGTCGGGCTGACATCCGAACAGATCGCGCCAAAAGTTCAGGCCAGGAATGAGGCGATTCAAGCGCTCCAGACGATCATGCGCAAGCTGCACGATCTGCGAAACAGCCTGCCCGACGACGCGGATCTCCAGGCCATGCTGCTGCAGCGGCTGTATGGATACGATGCGCAGCTACGCCAGCGCTTCTACTTTCCAGCCATGGACAGCCCAAAGGACTTCAGCAGCGCCGGCGCCGACTCGCCCCAGCAGCGCAAAGAAGCCATCGCCCAGGTCACAGAGCTGCTGCAAACCCTGGCGACCGAGCTAAACCACGAGACCGAGATCCAAAAGATCGAACAATTTCGCCTGCAAGAGCAAGAGAAGCACGCCGCGACCAAAGGCCTGGACACCGCCCCCCACATTACGCTGGAGATCACCGAGCTACAGCGGCGGATGGAAGAGCGCCGCCACAAGATCGAGCAGCTGCGCACCCAGCGCGACGCCTACGCCAGCGAGCTAAAGAAGCTGAGCTAGCGGCTAGCCGCTAGTACAGCTGGGCTGGACGTATTCCATCGTTTATCAGCCGTACTTGCTACCCATGAAACTGCTGTACGGCGGGTCTCCGTACCCGCCGCCAACCGTCGGCATTCCACATACTTGATTGGGAGTGCACTGGCAGCTAGCTACTAGCCGCTAGCCGCTAGCCGCTACTGATCCTCAAGCCTGTTTCGTCAAGGAGAGCTGGCCCGCAGGATCGATCACACCCTGATAGGCGCTGGGGACGCCTCTGGCCTTGAGAAACGCGTGCAGCGGCGCGTGGGGCGTGAGCATGAGCAGAGTTTCCAGATCGGAGCGATTGATCTGGGAGCCAACCTGATCTTCGCTTGGCGCCAGGATAACCGGCTCATCGGACTGCGGATCGGCCGTAGAATTCACCCACGCCACATGCTGGGGAGCGCCCCAGCGCCGATCAAGGTCACCGTCAATCACCACCACAATGTACGCATCCTCGAACCGCACCGAGCATTCCACAGGTACCATAGCATCCTCCTTGGCTACACAGAGATCAATCAAGCGATAGCAGGATATGGCCCAGGGAGCGGACTCTGCTGACGCTGTAGGGCGGGCCGCCGTGTCCGCCGCTACTGAATGCCGAACATCTGGGTCCAGTAGTGCCGATATGGGCCAAAGGTATCGGTGGGATCGGACACATAGCCAACGCCGGTTGAGCGATACGAGCAGTTCAGCATATTCTGCCGATGGCCCGCGCTGCTCATCCACGAGTTGAAGACATTTTGCGGAGTTGTCTGCCCGGCGGCGATATTTTCACCAACCGAAAGCATATATCCGGCTGCAATAGCGCGGCTTGATGGGCTTGAGCCATCGGTGCCGGTGTGCCCGAAATAATTATTGCCGGCCATATCCAGGCTATGGCCCTCGGCGGCGACAGCCAGCTGCAGGCTATGGTTAAGCGCCGGGCAGTTGGCTATTTTGGCGCGCTCAAGGTTGAGCAGCGCAATCACCTGCTCCTCAAACGTCGGCGGCGGCGGCGCAGGTTTGAGAATCAACGGCAGATAGACAGATTTCGAATGAGGCTGGGCTTTGGTTGAAGCAGTGGTGGTTGCAACCAGCGTGATCAACAGCAGCAGGCTGAAGACAAACCGCGACATAGAAAAGCTCCCTTTCGTTGATTCTGCTGCGCGATCAGAGTCGGCGAGCAGCAGCAGGATCTAGCATACCACTCGGTAGCCCGAATCCGTATGTGCGCGGGGATGACTTTCCTCCCAACTTCACCCCAGCCGTTTGTACTGCATCAAACCCAGGTCAGCGGACGGCGCGGCCTAAAACGAAGCCGGGCTTGAAGAGAACCTCAAGCCCGGCTGGGCGCAATCGCGGGTTATTCCCTTATGGGTAGCGGGGCGTCTCGATTTTCACCCCTGCTGGTGGCGTAACCCCAGGGCCATACAGGAAAAAGTCTTCCCACGGATAGTAGCGGGTAAAGAACTTCTCACGCGACGACTTGCCATCGGCCTTCGTGATAACGCGATACATCGTTACATCCATGCCCGAGCGCCCGTGGACAATTTGCGACACCGCGCCCTTGCCGAGAGTCTTATCATACTGCCAGACAGCCTTGCCTGGCTTGACCTCATTGGTAACTACCGGCGTCTCCATCTTGGCGCTGCGGCCATCGCCGTAGCCCCACAGCGTGAAGGTAACCCGGCCGGCCTTGGTATCGGTATCGGTATACATCCAGACATCGGTCTGGAGATCGTTGCGCCAGCGGAAATCAACCTGTGGCAGAAACACGGTTGCATCAAAGCCGAGCACATTTTCATAGTAGTACACGACATAGCTATGGCCGTAGCGCTCAACAATTGGCATGCCGGCGTTGAAGACCGCGCGATACATCGTGGTTGAAACCTGGCACAGCCCGCCACCGACGACTTTCTCCAGCTTGCCGCCGACGATCGCATAGCCATCGGTAAACCCGGCCTCGGCCGAGACATCGCCAACGTTGGCGTTGAAGGAGAACGTCGCGCCGGCCTTGATCGTCAGGCCATTGAAGCGTGCCGCCGAGCGCGCAATATTATTGACTCGCTCCGACGATGAGCCTTTGTAGTAGGTTGTCGCGCTGCCGAGCTTCTGGATCGCCCGCGCCCGTGCCCGTGCCTGGGCCGAAAGCCCGGTAACGTTGGCATACTCGCTACCCAGCAGACCAAGCTGAAACTCCCACTTGGTGCCGCCATTTTCCGGGTGCCACTCCAGGCGGGCGCGCTCGAAATACTGCACTGTGTAGGGCTTGCCATCGGTCGGGCTAAATTCCTGAAACTCCTCGCTAATCGGGAAGCCAAAGGTGTACACTCCACCGTTCGCTTTCCAGAAATCGCGGAAGCCACCGCCGAGCGAGTGGCCCGACTCGGGGAAGAACGTCAGGCCCTCGGAGGGCGCCGCCGCCAGCCACTGAAACGGGGCCTCAGCCGTGCGACCCTGGGTGAAATAGGCGCCCAGGCGGGTGGCCAGAATATAGAACTCGGTGCCTTTGTTCTCTGGGTGGATTTCAAAGCGGGCGCGCTCGAAGTACTGCACCTGCTGGCCATTCTCGGTAATCACCTCGGTCAGAGGCAGACCAAAAATCTCCAGACCGCCCCGCGATTCATAGAAGCGCTTGACTTCGAACATAATATTATGGCCGGTTTCCGGAAAGTAGCGATAAGGCTCGGCTGTCGCCTGTTGCGCTGGCGCCGCCTGCGTCACATTTCCGGGCAACACCCCTAAGGCCAAAACCAGCGCGATCAAAGGCGCTATGGACCAATACCGTCGTTTCATGGGCTTCTCCCCGCTGGGCTAGATAATTAAAACAGAATGAGCAGTCATTGTATGCGCCGCATATTGATTCGTCAATGATGGAATAATGATGCAACCGATTACAGATTGATCGCAACAGTCAGGGTCGTGCCCTGGCCCACCCGGCTATCCATCAGGAATTCACCACCAAGCTCGGCGGCGCGCTCGGCCATGCTGGTCAGGCCAAGCTGGCGTCCGCCGCGCTCAAGGGTGGCAGGATCAAAGCCCCGCCCATTGTCGCAGACCCGCAGCGAGACCAGCGTGGGCTGGAAGGTCAGGGTGACCACGACGCTGGTCGCCCCAGCGTGGCGCAGCACATTCGAGAGCGCCTCCTGCGAGACTCGATAGAGCCCGGCGGCGTGCTGCTGACCCAGGCGCTCATCGCCCTCGATCTCGAAAATAATCTCCAGGCTATGCGATTCCAACGTGGCGATGTGGTCGCGCAGCGCCCGCACCAGACCAAACTCCTGGAGCGGCGTCGGTCGCAGCTGGAGCAGCAGCTCGCGCATCTCGCCCAGCGACTGATGGGCGGCGGCCTTGAGCCGATCGATCTGGGTGGCGGCCCGCACCGGGTTGCGCTCGATCTGGGCGCGAGCGGCCTCGGCAGTCAGGGTCATGCTGAACAGCGTCTGGGTGACCGAGTCGTGCAGCTCACGGGCCAGCCGCGAGCGCTCCTCCATCTGGGCCGCTCGCCGGGCCTGGTCGTACAGCCCAGCCTGCTCGATGGCGATCGCCGCCGAGGTCGCCAGCCCCTCGGCCAGCACGAGCTGCTGGGGGCCAAAGGGCGCATCGCCATCGGGGGTGGCCACCAGCACCACCCCCAGCACCTGATCCTTGATGCTCAGCGGCAGCGCCAGCAAGGTCTGATACGGCATTAGCGGCGAGACCGCGTGGACAACCCGCGCACAGCCCTGTTTAATGACCTTGGCCAGGGTTGGCTCATTCGCCAGCAAGGTTGGCCCAGGCCAGCGGGCGCGCAGATAGCTGGTATCGCCCATCGCCCCGGCCTGCGGGATGAGCCGCTCGCCAAGCTCGTCCAGCAGCAGGATCGAGACATCATCGGCGTGCAGCGCCTCGCCAATCGCCGCTGCGGCGCGCAGCAGCACCTCGGGCAGATGGAGGGTCGAGCCTACCGTGCGCGTCATCTCCAGCAGCAGTCCGGTCTCAGCCGCCCGGCGTTCGGCGGCAGCATACAGATGAGCGTTGTGAAGCGCCAGCGCCGCCTGGCCGGCAAAATTCGCCACCAGCCGCGCATCCTCGGGGGTGTACGATCCAACCTGGTAGCTATCGACGGTCAAAATCCCCACCGTGCGCTCGCCAACCCGCAGCGCCGCGCCGATCCAGCCGCGGATGGGGGTGGCGCGCAGCACGAAATCAACAGAGCGCACATCATCCAGCACAATTGGGGTCGGCGACTCAACCACCCGCCGGGCCAGCTCATTCTCACTAAGCGCGATCCGCAGATCGTAGACCTCGGCGCTCATGCCACGGGCGGCGATCACCTGGAGCTCATCAACCTCGAGCAGCTGCACCGAGGCGCTATCGAAGGTGACCACCCGCTCCAGCTGGCGCAGGATACAGGCCAGCACTTCGTCGCGGTCCAGGGTGGCGTTGAGCGCGACCGACACCTCGTTGAGCGCGGTCAGCTGGGCCGCCTGCGAGCGACTTTCATCGAGCAGCTGCTGGAGCTGCGTGGTGCTCTGATCGCGCTCAGCGGTCCGCTCATCAATCCGCCGCTCCAGCGCGGCATACGATTGCTGCAGGGCCAGATAGGCGCTTTCGAGCGTGGAATAGTCGGCCTGGAGCGCGGTATACTCGCTATCCAGGCCGGCGTGGGCGTGGGTGAGGGCCAGCCGCTCGTGCTCTTTGTGGCGCACCATCGAGACCCCGACGGTGACCAGCGCCCCGACGCCCAGCAGCAGGAGCAGCGCGCCCCATAGATTAGGAACGCTGAGCAGCACAACCAGGCCCAGGCCGATTGTGATCAGGGCCACGCCAAGTCCCACGCCCCACGAGAGCACCCGTGACCGTGCCGGCACCGGCTCTGTCTCGCGAATCGATTCGATTACTGCCATAATGCACCTTCCACCTAGGAGACGAAACGTCCGTCGCTAGCTATCGGTCGTTGCCGGCTGTCGGCCAATCTGGTGATAGTGGCGCATGACCTGCGCCTGTGTTTGCTCCAGCGAGCCGCTGTTGTCGATGACCACGTTGGCCACGGCGATTTTGCCGGCCTGCGAGTTTTGGGCGGCGATCCGCTGCTCGGCATCGGCGGCGCTCATGCCCCGCTCGCCCATGAGCCGGGCGAGCTGCTGCGCGGGCGGCGCGGTCACCACCCAGACCGCATCACAGAGCGCCGGCCAGCCGCTCTCGATCAGCTTGATCGCGTCGATCACGGCGACCTGGACCCCGGCGGCCTGCTGCGCCGCCAGCCATTCACCCATCACCGTGCGGACCGCCGGGTGCACCAGCGATTCGAGCAGTCGCAGCTTCTCGGGATCGCTAAACACAATCCGGCCCAGCGCCGCCCGATCGATCGGACTGCCGTCGCGGCCAGCCACCAGGATCTTCGGGCCAAAGGCCGCGACAATGGGCGCATAGGCGGCCCCGTCAGGCGCCTGCACCGCGTGGACCACGGCATCGGCGTCGCAGACGACCGCGCCAAGCTCACGCAGCATCGCCACAACCGTACTTTTACCACAGGCAATATTGCCAGTCAGACCAATTAAATACATCGTCTACTATCTCTACAGTCGTAGCCCGTCAAGCTTCGATTGATTGCTGGCTGAGCCTTTCGACAGGCTCAGCCAACGGAACACACGCCAGATCCCTAACCCCTCCATCCAAACAGGCTACACCTTCTCGGCCAGCTCGCTCCAGCGATCATAAAAGTCGCCGAGCTGAAGCTCCAGGTTGGCGTACTCGGTGCCAAGCTCGCCAACGCGCTGGCTTTGCTGCTTGCTAACCGCCTGCATAATCTCGGCATCCAGCGCCGCCTTGCGCTCCTCAAGCTGCGCGATCTGGCGCTCCAGGGTCTGTAGCTGCTTCCGCTCGCCGTTGGCCTGTGGCGCGCTGGCTTTGCTTGATTTAGCCTGGCGTTCAGCGTCGCGCCGTGCGTTGAGCGCCTGCTCCTCAGCGGCCCGCCGCTCGGTCTCGCGCTGGTTGGCGAGGGCGGTGTAGTTGCCGGCGAAGCGTCGGATGCCACTGTCCTCCAGCGTCCAGATCGTATCGGCGACCGCATCGATGAAGTAGCGGTCGTGGGAGACAAACAGAATCGTGCCGTTGAACTCGTTCAGCACCGTCTCCAGCGCCTCGCGGGCCTGGATATCAAGATGGTTGGTTGGCTCATCGAGGATCAGGAAATTACCACTGCCGAGCATCAGCTGGGCCAGCGCCACCCGCGAGCGCTCGCCGCCCGAGAGGTCGCCAACCTGCTTATGGACATCGTCGTTGGAGAAGAGAAAGCGGCCGAGCAGGGTGCGCGCCCTGGTCTCGCCCATAGCCGGGTTGAGGCTCAGCACCGCCTCCAGCACCGTGTGCTCGAAGCGCAGGCCCTCGTGGCCCTGGGCATAGTAGCCGGCCTGAACATTCGCGCCCAGCTCCCAGCTGCCACCCAGCGGCTTAAGCTGATTGACCAGCGTGCGCAGCAGGGTCGATTTCCCCCCACCGTTGGGGCCGAGGAAGGCCACCCGCTCGCCGCGCATGATGTGCAGCTCATCGAAGGTGATCAGCGGCGTGGTATAGCCGACCTGGAGATTATCCAGGGCCAGCACAATCTCACCGGAGCGCAGGTTAGTCTCCAGGGCAAACTTCAGCTCCTTGCGGCGCTGCGGACCATCGAGGGCTTTGGTGAAGCCATGCACGCCCTCCCAGCCATTCTTCAGGCGATCGAGGCGCTTCTCACGGCCCTTGGCCTGCTTGGAGAGCTGGCCGGCCTTGAAGCGGCGAATAAACTCCTCGGTCTTGGCGATAAATTTCTGCTGGGACGCATACTCCTTCATATAGCGCTCCAGCCGCTCGGCCTTCATGGCCTGGTATTTGGAGTAGGGCGCGGCATAATCCTGAAGCTGCCCAAAATCCATCTCCCAGGTGCGCTTAGTCACCCGGTCGAGAAAATAGCGGTCGTGGGAGATCACGATCAGCGTGCCCTCCCAGTCGCGGAGAAAGCCCTCCAGCCACTCCAGGGCATCCATATCCAGATGGTTGGTCGGCTCGTCCAGCAGCAGCACATCGGGGTCGCCGAGCAGCGCCACCGCCAGGGCCGCACGGGTGCGCTGACCGCCGCTGAACTGGGCCAGCGGCTGATCCCACTGGGCCGGGACAAAGCCCAGGCCGTGCAGCGTGCGCTCAATCCGATGCTCTTTTTCATAGCCGCCGGCGTGCTCGTAGCGATGCTGCAGCTCGCCATAGCGCTCCATATTGCGCTCCCAGTCGGGCGCATCGGTATCGGCGATATGGGACTCCAGCGCTTTGAGCTCGGTCTCGATCAGACTGATCGCGGCAAAGGCGGCGTGCGCCTCGATGCTCAGCGTACTGGTCGGCGCGAACTGCGCCTCCTGGGCCTGATAGGTCACCCGCAGGCCGCGCGCCCGACTTATCCCGCCCTCGCTAGCCGTGTCCAGGCTGCCGATAATCTTCATCAGCGTGGATTTACCAGCGCCGTTGGGTCCAACCAGGGCAATTTTATCGCCGTGGGCAACTTGAAAAGACACCCCATCAAAAATATGCTCGGCCCCGTACCATTTTCCCAGGCCGTTCGCGATCAAGACAGACATTTAAACAACTCCTACGTTTTTTCGAATCATACCATTTATTCGCCAGGGCGTGAATCAGTCTGGTGAATGAGGCCAATGGTTGGCAGCGGCAACAAAAAGCCGCAAACGCGCTGGCGCTCACGGCTGGTGGAATATTCGCAAGATGGTGGCCTTATTCAGCCAGACGGTAGCCAATTCCCCACTCGGTCAGCAGCAGCTTGGGCTGGCGCGGATTCTCTTCCAGCTTCCGGCGCAGATGCCAGATATACACCTTCAGCGAGTCGTGATCCGACTCTTTGCCGCTGCCCCAGATGGTGCTGAGGAGCTTCTCATGCGGCACGACCTGGCCAACATTCTCCGCCAGCAGCATCAGCAGCTGATACTCGGTTGGGGTCAGATCGATGACTTTATCGTTGATTTTCAGCTCGCGCCGCTGCCGATCCAGCTGCAGGGTTCCATCGCCAGCGCTGATAATCGCCCGTACCGGCGGCACCCGGCGAAGCAGCGCCCGCACCCGTGCCAGCAGCTGAACTGCGCTGTAGGGCTTAGTCACATAGTCGTCGGCCCCGCTATCCAGCCCCGAGGCGACCTGCTGATCCTGGATATTGGCGGTCAGCATCAAAATAGGCGTGCTGCTAAACTCACGAATCCGCCGACAAACCTCGTAGCCATCCATCACCGGCATCATAATATCCAGAATAATCAGATCCGGGGAGACTGTACGTGCTAACTCGATGGCGGTTGGGCCATCATTGGCTGATTGCACACGATATCCCTCCACAGTCAGCTGCAAGGTCAGGATGTGGGCAACATCAGGTTCATCATCAACAACGATAATGAGCGGTTGTTCCATAGACGGTTATCTCCCAAAACATGTACCCAACGCAGTAAAGCATCTCTCTAGGGTGCTAATTTTTGTAATACATACTCAATATCTGTGCGGGTCACAACAGTAGTGCGAGTATAACGGATCCGCCCGTTAGAATCAATAAAATAACTTACCGGGATGGCAAACATTGCAAAAGCCCGTTGTGCTTCCTGGTCGCGATCAAGCACAATCGGATAGGTAATTTGGTAACGCTGGACAAATTTACGAACTTCATCCAGATTTTTATCCTGATCGGTGAGATTAATCCCCACAATCACCAGACCGCGATCGCGAAACTCGACGCTGGCGGCAACCAGGTCGGGCGTCTCGGCTTTACATGGCTCGCACCAGGTCGCCCAGAAATTCACCAGAACTATCTTCCCTCGTAGATCGGCCAGACGAATCGGGTCGCCATCAAGGGTGGTCAGCGTCAGATCGGGGGCGGGCCGATCGATCGCCACCAGGCCGATCTGCGGGGTGGAGTCGCGGGTAAACACCGCCAGCAGCGCAATCACCAGGATGGCAATCGCCACGCCAGCGCTCATCCACAGCCACTCCCGCCGCGAGAGGCGGGCGGCTGGGGGCGAGCTTTGGCGGCTCAGCAGGGTGTCACGGGCGGTGGCAAGCGTCGCCAGGCGCTCGGCGGCTAGCGCTCGCACATCGTCAGGCGCGCTCGGATCGACCTGGTACTCGCGAGTTTTGCGAGCGTAGGCGGCGCTGATTTCGGCGCTGGTTGGGTCAGGCCCAAGGCCCAGAATATCCTCAGGTATCATCAGGGTTTCCCTCCATCAAGCAGGCGTTGGGCCTGGGCGGCCTGCGGGCTGGTGGGCGCAAGCTCGATCACTCGCTGCCACAGCCGGCGCGAGTCGGCGGTGCGCGGCGGCTGCGCCAGGGCATAGGCCCGCCCGACATTTAGGAGCACCTGCAGGGTTTGATCATCGTCAGCCAGCGCCCGATCGGCCTCGGCCAGCCCTTCGGCGATGTAGCCCGGATTGTCAAAGCCGGCTCCATAGAGGATCAGCGCCAGCGCCCGATCCGAGCGCACAGTCGGCTGGAGCGGATCGAGCGCCAGCGACTGCGAGTAGGCCTGGCTGGCCTCAAGCCAGCGACTTAGGTTCTGGTCATAGGCCGCACCGTCCGGCGCCACCTCGTAGATGGTCTGGATAAAGTCGAAGTGGGCATTGCCGAGATAGTTCCAGGCATTGGGATTATTGGGATTCTGTTGGACGAGCGCCTGGCCCTGCGCGGCGGCGGCATCAAGGCTCAGAATCTGATCGCGCGTGTCCTGGTCGGCGATCTCGGTGATAATCGCGGCGGCAAACAGGGGCATCTCGGCGGGGGTGGCGGCTGGCTCAGGCCGCATAGCGCTCCAGACCAGGGCTGCCGTTCCCGCCAGCGTCAGCAGCAG
>JACCRK010000363.1 GCA_013813565.1 Herpetosiphonaceae bacterium | reverse complement strand
CCAACGCTGGTGGGCTGTTGTTTGTGCGTTCATTAGCGCCGACAGGGTTGGCGTGGTTGGTGGAGGATTCTGCATGCTGGGTATGGCAGAGGGCGTGCGCCGGGGGCAGGTGCGGCGGGTGCTGCTGGTCGGGCTGGCCTATCTGATTGCGGCGCTGGTGGTGACATGGCCACTGGCTACGACCATGACCACGGCGGTGCCGCGCGGCACCGAGCGCGAGGGAACCGTCCCGCTGTTCAATCTCTGGGTTTTGTGGTGGAATGCCGACCGCGCCTCCCAGGGCTGGGCCGGCTACTGGGATGCGCCGATCTTTTATCCGACACCAAGCACATTCGCCTTTTCTGAGCCACAGCCGCTGACCGGGCTGATCACCACCCCGCTCTGGAGCCTGGGCGTCCCGCCAGTGTTGATCTATAACCTCACGGTCCTCGGTATCTTGCTGTTGAATGGCCTGATGGCCTATCGCTGGGGGCGGGCAGTCCATCAGGCGCCAAGCAGCGCTTTTCTCATGGGCCTCCTGGCGATCGGTGCCCCGCTGATCATGAATTTCCTCGGTGTGCTCCCTCTCCTACCCATCTTTGGTATGTTCTGGATCCTCGAAGGCCTGGCGCGCTTCAGCCAGTCGGAGTCATGGTCTGCTGCGCTCTGGACGGCTGCTGGCACGATTGTGCTGTTTCTGAGCAGTCAGCAGCTCAGCTATCTCTTTGCACCGTTTGCGCTGGGCGCTGGCATCGTAGCCGTCGGGATGCGACGCTGGCAGCCCAGGGCGGCGCTGCGCCTGGGCGTGAGCAGCCTCCTGGCGGTAGCCATCATTCTAGCGATCGCGATCCCCGCCCTGACCCGCCTCCATATGTTCGGGTTTAGCCGATCCGATCGGATTGTCGCCGCGCTGTCAGCATCGCCGGGTGATTTTTTGACCCGGCCCGAGACGGCGCTGCTCAGCATTCCGCCCCATGCGACCAGCGACACGGGCGGTCTCTTTCCAGGTTTCGGCGTTGCGCTGCTGGCTGCCCTCGGCATTATACAGGCCGTGCGACGGAAGGGGTCGGGCTGGGCGTGGGTGATGGTTGCTATGGTGGTTGGAGGCGCCGTGATGGCTGGTGGGCTCAAGCTCAATATTGGCGGCTGGCAGCCCTTTGACACACTGCGCAGCAGCATACCCGGCCTGGCCCAGATTCGCTCACCCTTTCGCTTTGCGATCGTTATGGTGGTCGGGCTGGTCGGGCTGGCGGGATATGGCGCTCATATGCTGGGTGGCCGGCTGGCTTCGCCGCTGCGTGGTCGCCTGGTGGTAGCCATTCTGGCCGCCCTGGCGATCCTGGAAAACCTGGCGCTGCCCCTGCCGTTGACTGCAATTCCGCTGGAGCCGGCCCGGCCATGGACCGCCTGGATCCAGACCCAGACTGCGCCAGTTCTGGCCCATGTCCCCTTTCCCGCAGGCGTGCATGTCGCCGAATATGAGATCGAAACCCAGCGGATGTATGCGCAAATCGCCCATCACGCCCCACTGGTGAACGGCTATTCCGGCTATTTCCCGCAGGCGATCGCCCCAGACAGCCAGATCGTGCCCACCTACACGCAGTTTCAGCTGGCGATGGCCGAGGATTTCCCCCGCTATGAGCTGCTCTGTGTTCTGCAGAAGAACCTCGAAGTAACCCATGTTGTCGCAGACCGCCCGTGGGTTGAGGCGCATAGCGCAGCGCTGCTGCAGGAAACCCGGATGGTCCGTCAGTACGCGGACGATCAGGTCGTGATCTACACCATCACCCTTGCGCCAACCGACTGTCGTTGATCTCCGTCACCAGCCCCATGTGTACCTGCCGATTGTCGAGCTCGACAATCGCGCCGCTCTGCTGCCCTAGATGAGCATTGTCATTGATCGTTAGATCGCCTCGTTCTGCTGCGGGATCGGTCCCACTAAACCATTCGCTACGGCGAGTCTGTGTACCCCCTCATTTTCTGTTAATCGTAGCTGAATTGACAATATCGTTAAGATCTATTAATATATTCTTGTTGGGAGCGGTCCCAGGAGCTAAACATCTATTGCTGATTATTCGCTCTTCTCCAAAAATCCATCTCCTGGCCGCCCGCGACCCCAGCCAATACCTGTTTCGCCTGGTCTACAAGGAGGTACTCCAATGAAACACATTCGTACACTACTGCCCGCCCTGCTGATTCTGGCCGCCCTGGCCGGCGGGCTGGGCGCAAGCCAAACGGCCCGCGGCAATGCCGCCAGCCCGTTCCTCTACCCCTACAACCAGAGCACCAGCATCACCTTCAACATCAACGACGTCACCCAGGCCTGGAACGAATGGAAATCCGCCCAGATCACAGCGACCAACGCCGGCGGCGGCGGGCGGCTGCGGGTGATGGGCGGCGTCAACAACAGCTCCAGCGTGTCCGAGGGCATGGCCTACGGCATTTTGTTCGCCTCAATCTTCGACGACCAGACCACCCTCGACGGTTTGTGGCTCTTCACCAGGGACCACCTTGATGCCCAGGGGCTGATGCACTGGCACATCGGCAACCCCGGCCAGCTTCTAGGCTCCGGCGCGGCGACCGACGGCGATGTAGATATGGCGCTGGGCCTGATCAACGCCTGTGTCAAGGTTCAGAAAGGCGTCTGGCCGGCCAGCCCTAAAGGCCTCAACTACTGCACTATCGCCACCACCCTGATCAACGCAATCTACACCTACGAGGTTGACAAGGCTGGCAGCGCGCCCGCCGGTGGACTGAGCAACAATCCCGGCGGCGAGCTGCTGCCTGGCGATCAGTGGAACCTGCCCGGCGAATACCCCGAGGGCATCGTCAATCTGTCGTACTTCTCGCCCGCCCACTTCACCGTGTTTGGCAAGTTCACCAACAAAAACAGCGAGTGGGCCGCCGTCAACGCGCGCAACTACGCCATCACTAACCTGGCCCAGGCCAAGCCCGGCAACTGCTCCAAGCTGGTGCCCAACTGGAACCAGTACGACGGCGATCCGCAGGTGGTCTCCTGGCAGCCCCAGGAGTACGCCTGGTGGAGCTACGACGCGGCGCGCTTCGCCTGGCGGGTGGCGATCGATCGCACCTGGTACAACACCGCCAGCTCTCGCGAGACCATGAACGAGATCGGCGGCTTCTTCAGCAGCGTCGGCATCAACAACGTCCAGGCCCGCTATCGGCTCGACGGCACCTCGGTCGATGGCTACACGTCGCCGTTCTTTATCGGCAACGCCGCCCCGGCGATCTGGGCCGCACCCAGCCCGATCGCCGTCAACTGTGGCGCCGCCACGGCCTCGCTGAAGACCACGCCCCAGCAGGCCTACAACAAGCTCGTCGCCACCAAAGACTCGCCGAACAGCTACTACGGCAATGCCTGGCGGCTGTTCGGCATGGTGCTGATGACCGGCAACTTCCCGAATCTCTATGAGATGAGCCTCGGCAGCACGCCGACCGCGACACCAGCTGTACCAACCGCGACGCCGATTGGCCCGACACCGACCCGAGTTCCGCCGACCGCGACGCCGATTGGCCCGACACCGACGCGGGTTCCGCCGACCGCGACGCCTACCCCTGGCACCGGCGGCGCCTGCCAGGTCACCTACACGGTCAGCAACCAGTGGGGCAACGGCTTCACCGCCGATGTGGCGATCAAAAACACCGGTGCGGCGCTGAATGGCTGGACGCTGACCTGGACCTTCGCCAACGGCCAGCAGATCACCAATGGCTGGAACGGCATCGCCACCCAGAGCGGCGCCAGCGTGAGCTTCCGCAACGAGAGCTGGAACGGCAGCCTGGGGTCGGGCGCCGCAACCAGCGTTGGGTTCCAGGCCACCCACACCGGGGTCAACGCCAAGCCCACCGCGTTCAAGCTGAATGGCGCGACGTGTAGCACCCAGTAGACTATATTTTCTGTCTGGCAGACCCAGCGCCCGCCGCACCTGATGGATAGGTGCGGCGGGCGTTGTTTGCATAGGGTATCGGTGATGAAGCCTGGTGGTCTTGAAAATCCTGGCTTACCGGATAGACTAGGCGGATTCGCCGAGGGCGGCGATCTGGTCGACCAGAACCTTGAACTCGGGCGGCAGTCCGGGGGCGAACTCTTCGGGTCGTTCGGGCGCTGCGGTCATCGGCACGCCAACCGGCGGGCTATCGGTTGTCACAACCTTGCTGCCGTCGTTGGCCGGCGACGAACCGCTGAAGATCGCGGCCATCTCCGAGCCATCAAGCCGCCAGTGGTGCTGCTGCAGATGTAAACCCTCATCCATCATTTTGCGCACCTCGGGAAACTGGGTGGCATCGAAGTTGGGAATTGGCAAGAGTTTGCCCCAGTTAACTCCCAGCGACTCCAGCGCTTTCGCATAGACTAGCTCGTGGGCGTGATCGCGCACGATCAAGAATGAGATGGTGGAACGGGCAGCTTTGTTATCGGTCATCTCATAGATACGACATTTCTGGAGCCGCCCGGTCGACTCAAGCATCAGGTTGTAGAGTAAATCTAGGGTCAGGTTGCCACTGTTATACACATACGATCCAAGCCATGGGTTGCCAGCCGCATCCACCGGCAGGGCACCCTGGGCACCGACCAGAAAGTGGTGGATATTGCCTTCTGTCAGAGCATTTTTCAACGGTGTGCCAGCTTTGCCGGCGCCCATATCCTTCTTGGTGTAGCCGGGAGCGCCATCTAACAGTCGGCTAATCGTCGTGCCGATTAGCTCGATGTGGCTGATCTCTTCGACCGCTACGCCGTGGATAAGGTCATGATAGGGCTTGGCTTTGCCACGAAAGTTGATGCTCTGAAACAGATACTGCATCATCGTGCGCATTTCACCAAACTGACCACCTAAACCTTCTTGCAGTGCGTTCGCCGCCGCCGGATCGGGTTCATCAACGGCGATCTCATTGATGAGCTGCTGTGTGTGAAAATACATGGTGCATCCATCTCCAAAACAACAATCCAGAGCTGGACGCAGTGATCAACCTCGCCCATCTCTCGGCGCAAAGTGAGGCAATTTATATGCCAAAAATCCCCAGTTGGCGGCGCTAATTGGGTAATAGCTTGTTTTCGGCGCAGTTCGGGTAGAATATCACTCAATCAATGAGTGAGCAGAAAGCAGGATCGACCCAATGGATACTCCGACGATGACGGTTGACGTAACTCCCACCGTGGCCGACTATCAATATCTCCAATATTGGACATTTTTTAGTACTCTGACGGGCAAAGCGTTCGTGGGAATTGCGGGGTTTAATCTTGTCGTGGCGCTCTACGCTGCGGTAGCGTTTCCCGAGGTCCTGAGCCTGGGTATTTTCTTTCTTCCGCTCGTGCTGGTTGTTATGCTGGTATTTATGTATATTGGCCCCAAGCGCACCTTTGGAGCGATGGCGCCCATGCGCGAAGCCCGCACCTACCAGCTTTCTGAACAGGGCCTGCATGTTCAGGGCAGCACATTTTCGAGCCAGACGACATGGGCGCTGCTGCGCAACGTTGTGGAGACCAAACAGGCCTTTTTCTTCTTTATCGCCCCTCAGCAGGCCTATATTATCCCCAAACGATCGCTGGTTAATCCTACGGCGCTGGCTGAGCTGCGCAAGCTGATCGCGATCTATGCCTCAGCCGCACAGCGCCGGGGATAACCTTAATCCACGTCTACTGGCTGACTATACCCGCCGCGCTGAACACTGAGATTCCAGGCTTAGTGGGCGGAGACGGCTGGCTGCTGAGTCTGCCGCCGCATGCGCCAGCCGCCGATGCCGACGACCAGAAAGTTAGCCAGAAACAGCAGATAGATCCACATCGCCGGGTGGCCCCAGTCCGGCTCGTTGGGATAGCGCACCAGTGCGATGATCTGCAGCAGGCTGAACACCACCGAGCTGACCATGACCGGGCGGCCACGCAGGAAATCGTTCTCCCAGACCTCGTGGGCCGCCGCGATGCCCAGACCCACCAGCCAGGCCCCGATGGCGCGCGCGGTCAGCGCAGTCAGCGCCCACGGCCACAGTGGCATCACTGCGGTCGGCGCAATCAGGAAAGCGATCCCAAGCAGGATCAACACCGTGGCATTGATCATTAGGATGACCCGCATCCACTGGGGCAGCGGATACTGGCGTGGCGGCGACGATCCGGGCACCCGCAGCTGAAAAACCGTCAGCAGCCCCATGATTATCGGCACGCTGGCATAGACCGCCAGCCAGACCCAGGTTCCCACACGGGTGAACAAGCTAGGCACATTGAAGTGGAATTTATCGATGTGCAGCAGGGTCACGATCAGGGTCAGGGCGGTGAAGGCCACGACCGCCGGAACTGCGCAGCGGGCGTGCGACCAGTAGCGCTCGCGGGCCGCCATAAACTCCAGCACAAAGCTGGCCCAGTAGGCCCCGCCGAGAAACGCGGCGGTCAGCTGCGATTGAATCGTCCAGGCAAAAAAGAAATCTGTCCGGCTTGTCAGGAGAAAAAGCGGGATTCCGACGGTAAACACAAGGAAGCTGGCGGTGAACAGCATCCGGCGCATGCCCTGGGTCAGTGGCTGAAATGATGCAGGCGATGACGATCGAGCCATCAGGATCCTCCTTAAACTACGCTAGGTGACGTACCAGCCGCTCCGTTTGCCGGCCTGGCTCCATCCTGAATGTAGCATAGTCCACTGGTGCAATCAAGCGTTGTTAGTCTGGGATCTCCACACCCGCTATTGGTCGCAAATTTGTAAAAGGCATACAATAGCTAACACATATTTGCGACGAAGGACACAGCATATGCGCGAGATCATTGAGGCGATTGACGTCTGGCGGCAACGCGGTGAGCAGATCGCGCTGGCCACTGTGGTGCAGGTCGCCGGCGCGGCCCCGCGCGGGCCTGGGGCGATGCTGGTGGTCGCGCAGAGCGGGGCAATGGTTGGCTCAGTCAGCGGCGGCTGTGTCGAGGCGGCGGTGGTCGCTGCGTGTCTGCGGGCGCTCAAGACGGGCCAGATCAGCCGCAGCACCTTTGGGTTCAGCGATGAGCAGGCCTGGGAGGTTGGCCTGGCCTGTGGCGGCAGCATCGATATCCTGATCGAGCCACTCACCGCGCCCACGTCCACCCTGCTCCGTGAGACAGTCGGCCCGCTGCTCGATCAGGAGCGCGAGTGGTCGCTGGCAGTAGTGCTCGATGGGCCACAGGCTGGCACCCGCTGGCTGATCAGCCCCGCCGAATCAGCCCCGCCACCGCTGCCGACATTCCTGGCGGATCAGGTGCTGGCGGATAGCCGCACGCTGCTGGAGCACGGCCACAGCGAAGTGCGCTCCTACCCGCTGGACAAGGGCGATACGACGGTTTTTATCCACACCCAGCTGCCCGCCCCGCATCTGGTGATTGTCGGCGGCGTGCATATCGCCACAGCCCTGTGTGTCTGCGCCAAGCAGCTGGGCTGGCGGGTGACGATTGTTGATCCGCGCTCGGCGTTTGCCACCAGCGAGCGCTTCCCGCTGGCCGATGCGCGGATCCACGCCTGGCCCGATGAGGCCCTGCCGACCCTGCGGCTTGACCGCCGCACCTTTGTCGCCGTGCTGACCCACGACCCCAAGCTGGACGACCCGGCGCTGCTCGTGGCGCTCAAACACCCAGTGGGCTACATTGGGGTGCTGGGCAGTCGGGCCACCCAGGCGCGGCGGCGGGATCGGCTGCGCGACCAGGGGGTGTCCGACGAGGATCTGGCGCGGCTGCATGGGCCGATCGGCCTGCCGCTGGGCGGCAAAGCCCCGGCCGAGATCGCCATCAGCATTCTGGCCGAGATGATCAAGGTGCAGCACACGTTGGGCGCCCAGTGATCGCCGGGGTTGTCCTGGCCGCCGGGCTCAGCAGCCGGATGGGCCAGCCGAAGCAGCTGCTGGACTGGCGCGGCACGCCGCTCGTGCGTCACGTGGTGCTGCAGGCGCTGGCGGCGCCGCTTGACCGGGTGGTGGTCGTGGTCCATCCGACGGTGCCGGGGCTGCTGGCCGCGCTCGCCGATCTGCCGATCGTGCTGGTGGAGCAGTCGGATCCCGCCCAGGGTCAGGGCGACTCGCTGCGGCTGGGCATCGCGGCCCTGCCTGAGGCTGTCAGCGCGGCGCTGGTGCTGCTGGGCGACCAGCCGTTTGTCACCGGGGCACTGATCGGGGAGCTGATCGCTGCCGCTCAGTCCACGGCGGCCTCAATCGTCGCGCCGCTGATCGCTGGGCGGCGGGCTAACCCAGTGCTGTTCAAGCGGCGCTGGTTCGCGGCGCTGGGCAGCATTCACGGCGACCACGGGGCGCGCCAGCTGATCGCCGACCACCCCGCTGAGCTGCTGCTCGTGCCGATCGACGCGCCGCTGGCCGGCGCCGATGTGGATACGCTCGCCGATTACCAGCGGCTGTTGCTAGCAGCTGGCAGCTAGCTGCTAGTGACTGGTTTATTGATGCATACCGTCTTATTGAATATTACAACTACTAGCTGCTAGCCACTAGCTGCTAGCGACTAAATTGCGAGGTACTGATGCAACCCCTAACCCTGACCCAGCTCAACGCGCTGGACCACGCCACCTTCGTGGCCCAGCTCGGCTTTGTTTTTGAAGGCCCGCCCTGGATCGTCGAGCGGGCCTGGGCCGCCCGCCCGTTTAGCTCCCGCGACCAGCTGCACCAGGCGCTGGTCGCGGTACTGGATGCCGCCGCCGAGGAGGAGCAGATCGCCCTGATTCGGGCGCACCCCGATCTGGTTGGCCGGGCGGCGCTGGCCGGCACGCTCACGCCTGAGTCCACCGGCGAGCAGGCCGCCGCCGGGCTGGGCAGCCTGTCCGCCGAGGAGATTGCGGCCTTCAATCAGTCTAACCATGCCTACCGCGAGCGCTTTGGGTTTCCCTTTGTGATCTGCGCCCGCGAGAATAAAAAGGCCAGCATTCTGGCCGGGTTCGCCGCCCGCCTCGCCAACTCCCGCAGCGCCGAGATCCAGACCGCCCTCCAGGAGATCGCCAAGATCGCCCGCCTGCGCCTGCTCGACGGCGTTCAGCCGGAGTAGGGATTGGGGATCGGTGTCATTTTTAAGATTCTGTGCCCGATTTTTATCAGCGCTCGGTGTCCGTTTGCCTACTCCATCAGGATGGGTGATTGGATGATTTCGAGCCATTAAGCAGAAGTACATTCAACCACAGGGTCTAATCCAGCCCGATCACACGTATTCTTAATGAACGTCCTGTGGCATCATGGGATTACCACAGCCTCTGATTCAAGGAGCGTCCGATCACACTATGCCATGACATCGTAGCTCTTCGCCATTTTTGGTGCAGCTCCAATCGATGGCGATTCACGACCCAGTTAAGCGGGTGAACGGTGCTGATTTGACCTGATGAGCGCATCAATTTCATTCGTTTTTGCGATTACCCCCCTTCGTTTACTGCGCTGCACCAAGCGTGACGACCACGATCGTGGCAGAGCGTGGTTTAGGGACCCGCTACGACGGTGATGAGGGGCAGGTAGATGCGTGACACGGCCCCCGTTGGCGTAGTGGGTGTCACTATGACGGTGGGGGTTGCGCTGGCCGTCGCGGTCGCGGGAGTGGTCGCGGTCGTCGTCGGCACCGAGGGTGTCACTATGATGGTGGGGGTGGCCGTTGGCAGGTTCCCCGCGCTAAAGCTATAGATTGCCCCGGCACTGACGGCGCTATTGTCGGTCTGATCGGCGCCCACGCCGGTAGCCGCGCTGTCCTCATACGGTGCCCCGACCACGACCGTATCGCCATCCACCGCCACACTGGAGCCGAAGAAGTCACCGGCTCCAGCATTGGTGGCTTTGAGATAGGCCTGCGGCGTCCAGGTGGCACCACTGCGGGTGAACCCATACGCTGCTCCAGAATCGTCGGCGCTATTGTCGGCCTGATTGCCGTTCACGCCGGTGGCCCCGCTGTCCTCCCGATCTGCCCCGATGACGATCGTATTGCCATCCACCGCGACACTGGAGCCGAAGAGGTCTATGGTCTCCGGATTCGAGGCTTTGAGATAGGCCTGCTGGGTCCAGGTG
>JACCRK010000328.1 GCA_013813565.1 Herpetosiphonaceae bacterium | reverse complement strand
GGTCGTGCCGCCATAGGCGCCGGTGCGCAGCGTGCCCTGGGCAACGCCCATCTGCACGGCGCTGATCGCCAGCTCCGGCGGCGGGGTACGCAGCGCCAACGCGGCGGCCACGGCCCGCTCGGCATCGTCCTCATGGATGGTGGGAGCACCAAAGGCAGCGTACAGATAGCTCCCTTTCTCGCCGATGGTCAGCTGGAGCAGCACACCGGCGAAGCGCTGGAGCACCACCTGGACCCAGCGCACAAAGCCATCGAGCTGGACACCAGCGTCGGCAGCTTCGTAGTCGAGGCCGTCGAAGCGCAGAAACAGCGCCACCGCCGGCCGCAGCTCGGTCAGAAACTCGCCATTGCCGGCCCGCAGCCGCGCCGCCACCGCCGGCAGCAGCCAGGTGTTGAGCGCCAGGTCTGGTGCCAGGTCCGGCAAGGGTGCTGCGGGAAGGGCTGGAAGATCAGGCGCTGAGCGTCGCAACCACCGCCACCGGATCACCAGCGGCCGACTCGCGCCAGGCGCTGATCGTGATGTGGTCGGCCAGCCGCTGGGCGGTGGCGGCATCCAGCACGACCTCACCGCTGCTGGCCAGCGCCTCAGCCTGGGCCAGCCGCTCCAGCGTGGCGCCGGCCAGCACATCCAGACGCTGGATGGCGGGTTCGCCGACGAGAAAGCGGCGCACCGAGCCGCTGGCGACCGCGACCTTGATGGCCAGGGCGCTCGTGGTGCCATCGGGGAGGCGGCGCGCCGCAAAGGCGGCCATGGTGGTCTGCATGGCCAGGGCGCAGCGGGTGGCGCGCCCGCCAGCATCAGCAGCGAACCAGCAGGTGATCGCATCGCCGCTAAAGCCGACGACGCTGCCGCCGTAGTGGTCGAGCACCCCGATCAGGGCGGCATAGACGGCATCGATCTGGCGGGTGACCTCCTCGGCACCCCGGCGCATGCCGAGCTGGGCGGCCAGGGCGGCGGTCAGCGCGGTAAAGCCGCTGATATCGGCAAAGAGCACCGCCCCGGAAGCCCGATCGGGGAGCGTGATGCCCTGAACGATGGCGGCATAGCGGTCCGGGGGCAGGTAGGGTCGAAGCAACGCCGGGTCCAGGGCGGCATCAGCGTGGGTCAAACAGCGCACCCTCCAGCCGCTGATCGCGCTCCTGCTCCATCAGGCGCAGATCGTGAATCAGCATCACGCCCGACTTATACTCCAGAAGTTTCTGCTCGCGCCAATCCTTGAGCAGGCGGTTGACCCACTCACGCCGCGCCCCGACCAGCGACGCCAGATCGTCCTGGGTCAGCCCCAGCTCGATCCGGTAGCGCCGGCCGGCCTCCAGCTCCTCACCGAACTGGGCGTTGTAGAGCAGGAGAATATGGAGCAGGCGTCCAGCGGCATCATACTGGACGACCGTCTCAACATAGGCGGCGGTCCAGCGCGCTTTCTGGACCACCAGCCGGGCCATCGCCACCGCCAGGCCAGGGATCTCGTACATGAAGCGCATAAACAGCGGTCCGCTGATCTCCCAGATCACGCAGGAGGTGATGGTCTTGGCGTTGGCCGAGCGCGACTCCAGATCGATGATGCCAAACTCGCCGATCAGGTCGCCGGTTGAGAAGATATTGATCGAGGTTTCCTGTCCGGCAGCGCTCAGCTTGAAGATGCGAACTTTGCCCTTCTGCACCAGGTAGAGCTTATCGCTGGGATCGTCCTGCCAGAACAGCATCGTATTTTTGCGATAGGCAACCGGATTAAACTCTTTCAGCAGCCGCGTCAGATCGGCATCGTCCAGGCACCTGAACAGGGGCACTGATTTCAGAAACGCCAGCCGATCAGTTAAAGAATTATGTCGATCAAAAGGTTCCATAACGGTCTCCGCCCACCAGTACGCTCACGCACAAGCGTGTGTTCCAGGACACATTTGTGAGCCTGCATCATAGCACGGACCGTTCAAATTTAGTATATAAGCCATCAGAATACCCGTATGGATTGATGGCTTGACAGGGCGCGGGGCTACGGCGAATGCTCGGCGCCGGCCTGGAGAAACTGCTTAATATCGTGGAACTGATGGGCCAGCCACATCGACAGATCCTCGCGGGCGACCTGCCCCTGGAGCGCGGTGGCGCGGGCGTGCCGCTCGGTGATCGGCATCTCCAGGGCGGTGCGGAGCGCCTCCATCGTGCCAATGATATCGCTCGGCGACACGATCAGGGCGTGGTCGCTGAGCTGTTCGGCGGCCCCGGCGCCCTCGGAAAGCACCAGCACGCCCGACTTTTCGTTGACAGTGACGCCCTCTTTGGCGACCAGATTCATGCCATCGATGATTGGGTTGACCATCAGCACATCGTAGAGCTGCATGGCCGCCACCGCCCGTCCATAGTTATCGCCGACGACCAGCTCGACCGGCTGCCACTCATCGCTGCCATAGCGGGTGTTGATCCAGCCGGCCACAACCATAATCTCTTCCATATAGCGCTGATATTCTTCCACGCCCAGGCGCGACGGGACCAGAATGGCCACAAATTTGACCCGCCCGCGGTACTCGGGGTAGGTCTCCAGCAGCTGCTCGTAGGCCTGAAAGCCGCGCACGATGTTCTTGGAAGGCTCAACCCGGTCGATGCGCACAATCGTCTGGTCGCCGGTGTAGGCGCGCAGGCGCTGGCGGTACGAGCGCACCTCGTCGGAGTTGGCCAGCGCCATCAGACCGCGCACATCGATCGAGATCGGGTAGGTTTTGAGCTGAACCGTGTGCCCGTCAAGGGTAATACACTGCTGGGCGTAGTCGATATGGGCCTCGGGCAGATAGGCCAGGCAGGTGTTCAGGAAGTTGCGCAGAAAGCGCTGGGTCTGAAAGCCGAGGATATCGCACTGGCTCAGTGAGGTCAGGATCTCGCGGCGCATCGGGTGGGGCAGCAGCGCCCAGTAGTCAGGGCCGGGCCAGGGAATATGCAGGAAGAACGTCACACAGCTGCCCGGCGGCAGTCCGCGCTGGCGCAGCATCTGCGGGCAGAAGTACAGATGGTAATCGTGCAACATCACGATTGGGGCATTCGGCGCCAGGGCCGCCTCGTGGCACAGAATGTCGGCAAAGGCTGCATTGACCTGCTTATAGGCGTCCCAGGCCTCCCAGACCTGCCGATCGATCACCGGCGTCCGCGGCGCGTCCCACATATAGTGCTGCAGAAACCACAGCAGCGGATTGCTGATGGTGTTGTAGTAGGCGTTGTAGACATCTTTCTCCACGGTGACAAAGCGCAGGTCAAACTGGCTGCTCTCGTTCTCCCAGTGGATGGCGACACCGCCGGCGTTGCTGACCATCTGGCGATCGCCATCGCCCATCGCCGCCGCCACCCAGCGCGGGCTGACATAGCGATTGATCGCGCTGACCGCTGTGACCAGCCCGCCGGCGCCGCGCTGGCCCTCGATCCCGCGATCCGAAACCTGATATTCAACCGGCCCACGGTTCGAGGCGACCAGCAGGGTGTGGTGTTCAAAAAGCTCAGCGCTCAGGCGCTCCAGGCGCTCGGCCTGAGTCTCGACGAGGGCGATCAAACTAGTATCTAACATAGCCAGACATCTCCTTATTACTAGAGCGTAGTTCTCTCTTGAACAGCTTAAATTAAACGGCGCGACCATTTGCAGCAAGATTCCGACCCCAAGCCAGCGCGTCTGGAATCAGCGGCTTAACCGAAACACCGCGGCGCCCAGCAGAGATGCCGGGCGCCGCGGTGTTTCAGTTCCCGTTGATGGACGTGAGCTACTCGCCAAGAAAGACGCCAGGCCGGGTTTTCAGCTTTTCCAAAATAGTCGCCTGAATGATCGAGCGAATCCGCTCGCTGAGCTGCGAGACGAGCAGCGGATCTTCCGCCGCGTCAGGGCCATACTCCGCGGTCGAGATTGGCTCGCCAAAGATGATATACCACTTGCTGGGCAGCGGGATAAAGCCAAGCGGCCCCAGCCAGGGGAAGGTCGGCGTCAGCGGAAAGTAGGGAAAGCCCATCAGCTTGGCGACTGGCTTCAGATTGTACAGGTTGGGATGAATCTCCTCGCTGCCGATGATCGACACCGGAATGATCGGTGCGCCGGTCTTGATCGCTACTTTGACAAAGCCGCCACGCCCAAAGCGGGCCAGCTTATAGCGATCTTTGAACAGCTTGCCGACCCCTTTGAGACCCTCGGGGAACACCCCGACCAGCTCATCGCGGTTCAGCAGGCGCTCAGCATTCTCTGGCAGCGCCTGGACCTGGCCCATGCGGCTGAGCAGCGGCGCCACAATCGGCAGCGATGAAAACCAGCTGAGGTGCAGATTGCGCAGCATGCGCTGGTTCGGGTGCTCGTTCTGCAGCGCCATGCCCACCATGGCGCCGTCCCACGGCAGCACCCCGGAGTGGTTGCAGACCAGCAGGGCGCGGCCGTCCTCGGGGACGTTCTCCAGCCCGCTGGCCTCGACCCGCCAGTATTTGGTGTACATAAAGGTGAGCAGCGGGCGAGCCAGCTCCAGAATCTCGTAGTCGAGGCCAAACTCATCGACAGCGTAGTCACCGCGCCAGCGGCGCCGCAGGCTATCGACATTGGCATCAAGCTGATAGCGCAGCACAAGCCCGATGCCTTTCCAGAAATCGGCATCCAGATAGTCGCTGTTGATGTTGGACTTGAGCGCCGCCATGGCCGTCTCAACCACCTTTTTGGGCCAGCGAGTCACCGAGCCACGAATCAGGCCGACGACCTCGGCGATCGCGCTCTGGCGCTCTTCGTCACTGGTCGGCATGGCGCGGATCTCGGACTCCAGCGCCGCGAGCAGCGAGTCGATGCGGGAGTGCGCCGCGCCGGCGCTGATATTGCGCACCGCAACCGGGGTGGTGTGCTCAGCTCCATCAGCATCAACCAGCTGCATCGCCGCAATGTCGAGCGTCGTCGGCAGGATGTCAGCACTGACATCTGGCGCAACATCAGCATCGACCAGCTGCATCGCCGCACTATCCAGGGCGACGGGCAAGGTGCCGCTGGCGGCAAACTCGGTTGCGGTGTCGACCAGCTTGACCGTCTCGGCCTCCAGGCGCACCGGCAGAGTCACGTCGAGATCCGGCCCGACAGCCTCGGCATCAACCAGCTTGATCGTGTCTGGGTCCAGGACCACGGTCTGCTCAGTGGTCTGGGCGGAGCTGCCGTTTTTCGCGGCAGTCCGCCGACGGCGCTTGGACTTTTCTTGTTCTTGTTCGCTCACAGTTGTTCCTCTTTTTCACGACGACCCTTCAGAAAAGCCCGAATCCCGTCGGTCTTTGAACGGCCTGGCAAAACATCGGTGTAGCGTTTGAGGCGCAGGGTGTTGCGAAACGTCTCAACCGCCTCCTCAGCGGTGTGCTTGGGCTCGTAGCCAAGCTCTGCGCGCATCTTGGTTGTGTCGACGACCCAGGGATAGCGCAGAAAATCCAGCTCAAACGGCACGATCTGGTCGAGCAGCGGGTTGTTTTTCAGGCCTGGGATGCGGCGCAGCCCATAGGCCAGCGGGTGGAAGATCGGCACCGGCTGGCGGCCAACCCGCCGAATCAGCTGGCTGAGCGGCATGATTCCGTCCGCCGCGATGTGGAAGACACCATTGGCCTCGGTGGTCATGGCGTGGAGGATCGAGCCAATCACATCGGCCTCGTGCACTACCTGGAACAGTGGGTCGAAGCCAAGCAGCATCGGCGGCGCTGGCTGGGCCAGATACTGCATCAGCGAGGAGGCGCCGCTGGCTCCGATGATGCCGGGGAAGCGCAGCACGGCAATTTTGAGATTGTGGTTGCGCCGAAAGCTGGCGACAAAGCGGGCGATCTCATAGCGCTGGCGCAGGTTGGGCATGCCTTCGCGGGCGCGCAGCGGCGAATCCTCGGTCAGATAGACCGGATTATCGACAAAGGCGCCGTAGATCATGGTGGTGCTTTTGAGCACCACCTGCTTGACTCCGGCCGCATTCGCCGCCGCCAGCAGCTCCATGGTGCCCATCACATTGGTCTGGAACGACTCCTCCGAAGAAAGCTTGCGGCTTTCTTTGCTCAGGCCGGAGGCGAAGACCATATGCAGGATCGCTTCGACCTTCTCCTTGCGCAGCAGCTCAACCAGCAGTGGATTACGCAGGTCGGCCTGAATATATTCGACACCTTCAATTGACCGCTCGGGGGCGCGAATATCCAGGCCAATAACCCGGATGATCGGGAATTTCACCAGTTGACGGGCCAGCCGCCGACCCCAGCGGCCAGCGATTCCCGTAATCAAAACCGTGCGTCGCTCCACAGTAGCTCCTTCTGTACTATTCGGGCGGCGTCGTCCCCGTCGGCAGGAGATGATCGCTGAGCCAGTCGACCAATGTATCTTGAGTGCGCTCCGACCGTGAGGTGGCCAAGAGTTCTGCACTTAATGCTACCACATCGTCGATTGCGTGATTGTTGATCGCGGCAAACCGCAGCGCCGCCAGCAGTGCCGTGGCCTCGTTGCCCGAGCGAAAGGGCCGATTTTTGATCAGCGCAAAGCACAGGGCGGCCATTTTTGCCGGCAGGTCGCTGTAGAGCTGCTCGCCAAACATCGTCAGGCCGGGGGCCGCGATCAGGCTGACCAGCCGGTCGTGGCTGTTGAAGCCAAGCCGCCCGCCGAACCGCTCCACCACATAGCCGTGGAGGTCCAGAATGTCGTCGCGTGAGAGATAGTTCATCGCAATTACCATGGGTCAGTGTCCTCGGGCTGCTGCGTCGGCTGGTGGAGGGTTGGGATTTTACAGGCCGAGCAGCTCGCGGAATTCACGATCGTAGGTGTCGACGATGCCTTTGGCCCACTGGCGCAGCTGCGGGCTGAGCGGCTTGCGCAGCACCAGCTCGCCCTCGCTAAACACCAGCTCCACGGTATCGTGGGCGTCCAGGCCAATCGCATCCAGCCAGCCCTGCACAACTTTCGGTAGATTTTCCCGTTCAATAACCAGTGAGCGTGGCATATTTCCCCCAGTTGGCCGTCAGCGTCGGCAGCTCCGTGGCCACCGATCGCTGATGGTGCGGCCGCTATTCTTCGGTCTGCGCTCGCCGGAGGTGCGGGAACAAAATGACCTCGCGGATGGTGGTCTGGTTGGTGAACAGCATCACCAGCCGGTCAATGCCGATGCCCATGCCGCCGGTTGGCGGCATGCCGACTTTGAGCGCTTCAAGAAAGTCGGTGTCCATCTGCATTGCTTCGTCATCGCCGGCGGCGTAGTCGCGGCCTTGCTCCAGAAAGCGCTGCTCCTGGTCGATCGGGTCGTTCAGCTCCGAGAAGGCGTTGGCAAACTCGGCCCCGATGGCGAATAGCTCAAAGCGCTCGACAAACATGGGGTCGTCGGCTTTGCGCTTGGCCAGCGGCGACAGCGGCTGGGGGTATTCGGTGATAAAGGTCGGCTGAATCAAGGTCGGCTCGACGCACTCGCTGAACAGCTCATCAACCTGCTTGGCCCAGGTGGGCTTATATTCCACCTTCAGGCCGGCCTCGCGGATGGCCTCGCGCAGGCTCTCCAGCTCGCGACACTCACGAATATCCACCCCGGTCTGGTTGTGGATCGCGTCGCGCATGGTGATGCGCGGCCACGGCCCGGCCAGCTCGATCGGCGTGCCCTGAAAGTCCAGCGTGGTGGTGCCGAAGATCTGCTCGGCGGCGTAGGCCACCATGCCCTCGGTCAGCGTCATCATATCGGTGTAGTCGGCGAAGGCCTGGTAGACCTCCAGCATGGTGAACTCGGGGTTGTGGAAGCGATCGACGCCCTCGTTGCGAAAATCCTTGCCGATCTCGTAGACGCCGTCAAAGCCGCCGACGATCAGGCGCTTGAGGTACAGCTCGGTGGCAACCCGCAGAAACAGGTCCTGGTGGAGCTGGTTGTGGTGGGTTTTGAAGGGCCGCGCCGCCGCACCGCCGTAGATCGGCTGCAGCACCGGCGTCTCAACCTCCAGAAAGCCCTGCTCATCGAGGTAGCGGCGCATGGCGCTGATCAGCCGGGCGCGAATCCGAAAGGTCTCGCGCTGGGCGGGGTTGGCCGCCAGGTCGATGTAGCGCTGGCGCTGGCGGGCCTCGGAGTCGCTGAACTGGCCCTCGCGCTTGTCCGGCGGCGGCGTGAGCGTCTTCGAGAGCATGGTCCAGCTGGTGACATGCACGCTTGGCTCGCCGGTTTTGGTGATAAAGACGTAGCCGGTCGCCGCGACAAAATCGCCCAGGTCGACCAGATCGACAAAGCGGTCGAAGGCCTCGTCGCCAACATCGCGCTTGCTCAGGAACACCTGGAAGCTGCCGCTGTCGTCGGCGATGTGGGCAAACGACGATTTTCCCATCACCCGGCGGGTGCGCAGGCGCCCCATAATTGTGACGGTGGCCTGGCTGGCCAGCAGCGCGTCAAAGGCCGCCTGCAGCGCCGCCGCCGTGTGCGTTCGCTTCGGCACCCGCGCCGGAAATGGGTCGATGCCCGCCGCCTGAAACTGGCGCAGTTTTTCGTAACGTGTTTGTTGAAGATCGTTAAATTCCATAGGTATTTTTTTCTCATGCCGACACCTAGGAGTGTCGGTTAGCGATACAACTTGACATTATAGCCTAAGTAGTAGGGTTGTATTGCATCGCGTCATTAGTGTTTTGATCACAGGCTGCGATTAAACGTGATTCGGCGTGCTCATTTCGCGGCAATGATTTCGACCTGATCGCTGGCTCAATCAGGGCCAGCCGAGGGTGTTCGCGCTGGGTCAGGAACACGCCGGCAGCGCTGGTGATCATCAGGCGGCGGTCGTGCTGGAGGCCCCGTGGCTCCAGCTGGGCTGAATCCACTCTGGACCCGCGACACGACTTAATGGGATAATAGTAGATGTCCGAGATATGCAT
>JACCRK010000301.1 GCA_013813565.1 Herpetosiphonaceae bacterium | reverse complement strand
GGCTTTGACAGGCTCAGCCAGCGGAAATATAGCGGGAACAGAGAAATAGAACCAAACGCCCGACTCTGGATCAGTCCAGAATCGGGCGTTTGGTTAGATACGCTGTCGAGCGAAATGACCGCATTGGAATGAGCTAAATACTAATCACTAGCCACTAGCTGCCAGCGACCAGCTCCTAGCGACCAGCCCCAACCGCAAACGGCATTTCCGAGTGAATCTCCTCATCGCCGGCGTCGAGCGGATGGCCCAGATTCCGGCGGCGCTCGTCGGCGAGCCGGCGCTTCTCGGCGATCATCTCGGGGGTGACGTAGTGGTCGAACGAGCGCAGGCCGGCCAGCTTCAGCCCGTGCTTTTTCGAGAGATGATACATCTCTTTGACCCGATCCATATCGATGTTGCGCCCAAGCGTGTAGTCCTCGAACTTGCCCTCAAGCGCCAGCAGCGCGGTCTCCGAGAGACAGGCGTAGGCGGTGCCTGGCGGCAGGCCGATATCAAAGCCAAAATCCACGTTGCCCGGCAGCGTAATCTCGCCCGACTCGATCACCAGCACGTCGGGGCGCTTGGCGGCCTCGTCCTCGGTGATATCCGGCGGGCGGGCCACGTCGCAGACTACCGCGCCCGGCTTGAGCTTCTCGATATCGACGATCTTGGTGTTGAGCGCCGTGGTCGTGGTGACGATCAGGTCGGCCCGGCCAACGTAGGCGTCGGCGTTGGTGGCGATAGTGACCTTCGCGCCGGGGGTCTCTTGCTCGATCTGCTTCTTCAGGGCCAGCAGGCGCTCCGGCCGCGGCGCGATGCAGATCACGTCGCCGACCGCCTGGGCCAGCAGCCGGCAGCAGACCGCGCCGATCGAGCCGGTCGCGCCGATCACCACGGCGGTGCCGCTATCGACGCGGCCGCCCATCAGCTTGACCGCCTGCTTGGCCGCCTCCAGGGTCGCCGCGACCGTCAGCGAGTTGCCCGAGGTGATGCCGATCGCGGCCTTCTGGGCCACGGTGATCCCAGCGTCGCCGACGACCGAGGTGAACGCCCCCAGGCCCATCAGCTTGGCGCCCATGCGCTCGGAGATGCGGGCGGCCTTGATCAGCCGGCGGTAGGTGAAGCTGGTCGGGCGGCGCATCAGCTCGCGGGGCGTGGCGCCCAGCGTCAGCAGAATGCCCTCGATCTCTTTGCCGGTGCCCTCGGACTTGATGCCGGTCATTCGTGACAGGTACATCGGCGGCATATGCGCGGCGACCCGCTCGACCAGCCGCTGCGGAAAGTGCTTGAAGATGCGGAAGCGCGGCTCGTTGTAGATAAAGCGGGTCGAGAGCGGGTGGATCACAAAAGCGAACTTATCCAGCTCGTGATCTTCGGTCAGGCGCTGGATGTTCGGCTCCCAGTTGGCCTCGGAGATAATCGCCAGCACAGCCGCCTCATCGAGCGTGCGCAGACCCTTGACCGCCATAATCATCGCCTCCAGAATGTCGTCGGAGACAAACGGGCGCTCCTCGCTAATCTTCGGGGTCAGCGTGATCAACGTGTGAACGCCGCGCGCCTTCAGATCTTTGATCTCCTCCGGCGATGGGTCGTCGGTCAGAATCGTGCGGCCCTTGAGATCCTGGGGGGCGTAGCGGCGAATGAACGAGAAATCGCCGGCCAGCACATCGGCCCACTTGCAATCTTTCTCCAGGCGCGGGTCGTGGCTGGTGCCTTTGCCGATCGGGTGCAGGCGGCGATAGGGCTTGTCGGCCAGATACGGCATCGCGTACTTGGCGTAGCGATCAAGCTGGCTGATCGAGGAAAGCGTCACTGGCAGACCGAAGTGAATCTTCGGGTCGGCGATGCGCAGCTCAACGTTGAAGGTGCTGAGCGCCTCGGCCAGCGGGTAGCGCTCGACCCCCGAGAACACCAGCACCCGCCGATAGTTGAAGCGCCCCGGCTCCTTGGCCACCGCCCGCGCCACCGTCCAGCGCTCCAGCGTGCCCTTGAGCAGCACCCCGTCGGCGGTCGGCGAGATCTTGGCCTGGCTGGCGATCTCCTGGGCCTCGTAGTGGGGATAGGTCGAGCGGCCAACCTTGAAGGCCGGGACAACGCCGCCGAGGGCGATCGCATCGACCTTGCCATCGTACTCGCGGATCAGCGCCTTCACGCGGGCGACATCGCCATCGGCACCGATGCGGCGGACGTGCACCTCTTCACCCAGCAGCGTGGTGGTAAACTCATAATCTCGCGATGACCGCCCCAGGGTAATGCTAACAACTTCTTTCATAGAAACCTCCAGGAGATCAACAGCAACGCTCAAAATCAAACCGCTGATTGGCGTGTCAGAAATTTTGCCCGCTGATCGTGATCTCTGATTTTAGAATGGCTCCGGTGGTCTAATTCGGTAGATGGCTGCCTGGATCCAGATATTGATGCCCCAGGCGGCGATGAACACTGTGCCGGCAATCGCTGTCCAGCGCCCCCAGCGCCCCCAGCGGGTCCAAATCCAGTCGAAGGCGATGCCGCAGCAGACCGCCAGCCCCCAGGCGCTGAACATCAGCCAGCGGGTGGTGAGCGGCGCCCCGGTGATGATTGGTAGCCCGCCCAGCGCCAGGCTGACGACAAAGGTCGCGCCAATAACCAGGGCGGCCGGGCGGCTGCGGGCTCGCTCGCGCCACAGCCGCCACAGGCCAGCCGGGGCCAGCAGCACTGGGATGAGCGCGTAGTGCCGCCAAAACCCCGTGTTTAGCGTATCCCAGAGCAGGATCTGGCGTGAGATCAGTGCCCGCTCGTTGACCGCGCCCACCCCACCTTCGGCGACCGAGCGCCCCTGGGCCAGAAACAGCTCCAGAAAGGCCGAGTAGTACAGCGCCCAGACCGCCAGCTGGGCCACGACCAGGCTCGATCCCAGCGCCAGCCACTGCCGTTTGATACCAGGCGGCGAACTGTGCGGGCGTCGCGCCAGAGCCACCATGATCAGCGCCAGCAGCCCGGCCAGCAGGGTGGTATTGATGTAGAACCCAAAATGGCTCAGCCCGATCAGCGTGAGGCCGCCGGTGATCAGCAGCCAGACCCGCCGCTCGTGCCAGCGGCCCCAGGCGTGAATCAGCCAGGCCGACCAGGCCAGCGTGACGAGCTGGGCAAACACATGCGAGTCGAACGACCAGGCCACGGTCATAAAGCCGGCCGGAAACACGCCATACAGGATCGCCGCCAGCAGACCGGCGCGCTCGCTGCCGCCGATCCGCCGCACCAGCCCAAAAATCAGCGGCAGGGCCAGGGCCTCGCAGGCGGCGGCGACCATTTGCAGGAGCCACTCAGGGGAGATCCCGGTCGCGGTCAGCGGGGCGATCAGGGCGTAGAGCGCTGGCGGGTAGGGAAACGGCACGCCGCGATGCAGTGAGGGGTTGAACAGATTGCCCAGCATCTGCGCCCAGACCCGGTTGCGGTGAAAGCCGATGTCGCCGGGCATCGATCCGGGCACCAGCCGGCCGCCAAGCTTGAGCGCCCACACCACCGTCGCGGCCAGAATCAGCCAGCGCAGCATCCGGCGATCGGCGGTGCCGGCCAGATGCGGGAACAGCCAGCGGGCCAGCAGCGCAAAGCCCAGCCCATACAGGGTGGTCTGGAAGATCGCGCCCGCCGCATAGCCGACCCGCAGCGGTGCCAGCCAGGTTGCGCCAAGCGCCGCGCCGCCGAGGATGCCGGTCAGCAGCAGCACCTCGCGGCGATCGCCGCCAAGCCCGACGACAACCAGCCACAGGGCCAGCAGAGCGCCAGCCCAGGCCAGCAGCGGCAGCAGCGGCGGCCAGGCCCAGCGGCCCAGCGTCTGGAGCGTGCCGCCCTGCAAGGCGGCACCGAGTGCGCGCGGATCGCCAGGAGCGGCAAATGGCGGATCGACCAGCAGCCGCACCTGCCCATCAGCCGCCGTCGCCGGCAGCAACAGATGCAGAATCCGTCCGCTCCGCAGCTCCGCGTCGATCGGCGCCGACCCGTCGGTCAGCCCAACCCTCGTAGGGCCGCCATTGATCTGGCGTAGCGTCAGCAGATAGGCCTGCTGCGGGAGATTGCTGAACTGCAGCGCGGCCACAGGCGTGGTCCAGCGATAGCGGCTGCGGGTGCCCGCGATCAGCTCCGGCTCGTGAAAGCCGCGCAGAAAAGGCGTGTCGTTGTCGATCGCTTCAGCAAAACCAATATTAAGCTGCGCTGTCCAGGATCGCTGATAGGCCAGCGTCAGGCCGATCAGCACCAGCGCCAGCGCCAGCACTCCGACCACGGCCTGGGCCAAAAATCGCTGCTGATGAGGCTTGACCTTGGCGATATGCGGGCTTCGATCTACCACGCAGCGCGTAAAATCCCCAGCAGATCCTCGGCGGTGGCCGGCAGCGGATTATGGTACAGCGCGCCATCGCCGAAGGCCTGCTCGGCCAGCATCTCCAGCGCATCCTCGGGCACGCCGGCATCGCGCAGCCGAATCGGCAGATCGCAATCAAGCGCCAGCTGCGTAATCGCCGCCACCAGATCGCCGATCACTTCCTCGCGTGAGCGCCCGCCGGTGTTGACCCCAAACGCCCGGCCGATCCGCGAGTAGCGCTCTGGCTCGGCCGGCGCGTTGAAGACAATCACGTGGGGCAGAAAGATCGAGTTGGCCAGGCCGTGGTGGACCGGGAAGTGGCCGCCGGTGGCGTGGGCCAGCGCGTGGACGGCGCCGACATAGGCATTGGTGAACGCGATGCCCGCCATCGCCGAGGCGATCAGCATCTGGCCGCGGGCGTTTTCATTGTCGCCGCCCTGGTGGGTGGCCTCGCGCAGATAGTTCGAGACCATCTCGATCGCACCGAGCGCCAGCGCATCGCTCATCGGCTCGTGCTCGACCGAGACATAGGCCTCCACCGCGTGGGTCAGCGCATCCATCCCGGTGGCCGCCGCCAGATGGGCGGGCAGCGTGGCCGTCATCTGGGGGTCGAGGATGGCCAGCTCCGGCGCGAGGTAGGGGCTGGTGAACGAGAGCTTGACGTGATTGTCATCATCTTTGATCACGGCGAAGTTGGTGGCCTCGGAGCCGGTGCCGGCGGTGGTGGGGATCGCCACCATCGGGACGAGCGGCCGCTCCAGCACATTGACACCCTCGTAGTCGAGCAGATTGCCGCCCTCGGTCAGAATAATCCGCATGCCCTTGGCGGTATCCAGCGGCGAGCCGCCGCCGATCGCGACCAGAATATCCGCGCCAACGGCCTTGGCCTCGGCCGCCGCAGCCTCAACCACCCGCACCGACGAGTTTGGCGGCACATCGCTGTACACGCCGACAACCTCGATGACCGCACTAATCGCCTCACGCACGCGATCGACCAGCCCGGATTTCAGTACCCCGGCATCGGTGACGATGAAGGCTTTCGTGCCGCCCAGCGTCGCCAGCTCAGCGCTCATATCGAACGCCAGCCCGGATTTATACATCACCCGTGGGGTGAGCCGAAACTCGAAAAAATCCTGCATGGACTGCTCCTTTTGAAAATATGGACGAATCAACGATCATGGTCGATTGCTATAGATCAGGGTATCCAGACGGATTTTTAGCCGCGCTCGCCACGCAGCAGCGCACGGGCCTCCGCGACCAGCTGGGCCTGCCCAAGGTCGCCAGTATCGCGCAGGCTCTGCTCATCCTCGGCCAGCCAGCTGTCGGCGCTGGACTCAGCCAGGACCGGGTGGGCCGCCAGCAGATCGGCCAGCCCGGCGCTATCTTCCAGCGCCAGCAGGGCGCGGCGAGCGGCGCTCCAGCTGGCGGGCGGCGGGGCGACTGGCTCCGCCGGCGTGGGCTGGGTGGTGGCGGCCTGCTGGGCGGCCGCTCGATCGAGGGTTTGGCGCAGCTGGGTCAGGACAATCCGCGCCCGCTCAAAGGCCTGGCCGATCTCGAACTCCCCCTGGTCAGTGGCCGCCTCGGCCAGCCCTGCCAGGCCCTCGTCCATCGCCGCATCGAGCAAAAACGGATAGGCGTTGAGCACACGGTCGAGATCGGCGGAGCTTTTGGCGTCCAGCAGTTCCATAATCGCCTCGGCCAGGGGCGGCAGCTCGTCGGGGTCATCGGAGCCAAGCGCATCGCCGATCGCGTCGATGGCCGAGAGCGGCACCGGCCGCAGCTGCCCCAGCGCGGCGGCCACCCCGGCCAGCCCATCCTCGGCCTGCACCTCGCCGAGATAGGGCAGCTGCTGCGGGCGGGGCAGGGCGCCGATCAGCATCCATAGCAGCCCCTGGGCCAGCTCGCGCCACTCGGCCTCGGGCATATCGCGGGGCACCCCGAACACCACCGCCCGCGCCGTGCGGTCGTGGTACAGCAGCGGCGCCGACAGCATCCCGGTCTGGCCACAGTGCGGGCAGACAGTATCGTGGAGCGTGATCTCGCGCACCGCCAGCGCCAGGTCGGGGCGCTCCTCGGCATCGACGATCACCCAGGTGTCGGCTGTGAACGGTCGATTGCAGGTTGGGCAGACGAGATCATAGGCCTGATTAAATGAAATTGACATCTCACAACTCTCGTAAACGACGGATCTCAAGCAAAAATTCCAGCCCGGTCTCGTCCTCGCTGGCCTCGATGGCGCTGATCGCCTGATCAAGTAAACGGTCAAGCTGGATCTGCTGCGCTGGATCGAGCTGCAGGCGGGTGGCATACACATCCTGGGGCTCGATCGCCTGGACGATTGTGCGCAGGGCGGCCAGGCTGGCGGCCTCGGCGTCCTTGGTCGGCAGCGTGTCGATGATCCTGGCCAGCGTGGCGCGGCGGGTCTGCAGCGTCTCACGAAAATAGTTCAGCGTGGCGCGCTGGTCGCCGATCATCCGGGCGGTGGCGTGGTCGTCGCTGGCCCGCGCCTGCTCGACCAGGGCCGCCAGCAGCGTGTCGGCCGCATCCTGCATCAGGGCGGTGCGATGCAGGACCAGCAGGCTTTGGAACTCCTGGGCCGACTGGGTGCTCAGCAGCGCCTCCACGGCGGTGACCAGCGGATCATCCTGGTCGTCGCCGTTGAGCAGCGCCTGCAGCCCGTCGAGGTCGGCGACCAGCTCGACGCTGGAGAGATAGGTCGGGATAGAGCTGCCCTCAGCCTCCAACGCCGTGTGCAAAAACCCGACCAGCTGCTCGGCCAGCTCCTGGGCGGCGGCCGGCGTAGCGACCGACAGCGGCACCGCCAGCAAGCTCTGCTGATACCGGCCGTCATGATACAGCAGCGGCGCGGTGATCGTGCCAGCCGCGCCACAGTGGGGACATAGTGTCTGATGCAGGTCGCCCTGGAGCAACGCCGTGCGCAGATCAGGCCGCTCCTCGGCATCGAGCACAATCCAGACCGGTGCCTCGAACGCGACCTGACAGATTGGACATTGAAACGGGGCGGCTTCTTGCCTTGAACGGGCCATAGCGGTATCCAAGAAGAAGTTCGAGCCCGGCCGATAGGTGATCGACCTGCCCAAAGCTTAGACTTCCTCTTTCCTTTCTTGTTTCGCTGCCTGCTTGTCTTTTTCCATCTCGACCAGGACCCGGCGCAGCACCTTGCCAACCGGCGTCTTCGGCAGCTCGCTGATAAACTCGACCTGGGTTGGCACTTTGTAGGACGCGAGATTCGCTTTGCAGAAATCGCGAATCTCGGCGACCGTACACTCGGCCCCCGGCTTGAGCACCACAAAGGCCTTGACCGTCTCGCCACGATATGGGTCGGGGATGCCGGCCACGGCGGCCTCCATGACGCTGGGGTGCATAAACAGCACCTCTTCGACCTCGCGGGGGACAATGTTGTAGCCCGAGGCGATAATCAGGTCTTTCTTGCGATCGACGACATAGAAATAGCCGTCCTTATCGGTGCGCACGATATCGCCGGTCCGCAGCCAGCCATCGGACGCGAGCACCTTTTCGGTCTCATCCGGGCGATTCCAGTAGCCCTTCATCACCTGCGGGCCACGTAGAAGCAGCTCGCCCTCTTTCTCAGCGCCCCACTCCAGCGGCTGGTCATTTTCCAGATCGAGGATCTTGATCTCGACGTCGGGCATGGGGATGCCGATCGAGCCTGATTTGCGGGTGCCATAGATCGGGTTGCAGTGGGTTACCGGGGAGGTTTCAGTCAGGCCATAGCCCTCGACCAGACGGCCGCCGGTGATCTCACCAAACTTTTCCTGTACCTCCATGGGCAGGGCCGCCGAGCCACTGATACAGGCCTTGACCGAGCGCAGATTATACTGATCGACGTTTTTGTGATTGATGATCCCGATGTACAGCGCCGGCACGCCGGGGAACACGGTGGCCTTCTCATTGTGGATGGCCTCCATCACGATATCGACCGGGCGCGGGTTGGGAATAATAATCATCTCGCTGGCCTGGGCGATCGCGAAACACATTCCGACGGTCATGCCATAGACATGGAAGAACGGAATGGCGCACATCACCCGCTCGCGGCCATAGACCAGGCTGGGCATCCAGTTGACGATCTGCCTGGTGTTCGCCATCAGGTTGTAGTGGGTGAGCATAGCGGCCTTGGGCGCGCCGGTGGTGCCGCCGGTATACTGCAGCAGCGCCACGTCGTGGGCATCGCTTTGCACCAGCGGTGGTGCCGCCGGAAAGTCGGCCAGCAGGTCGCTGAACAGCAGCGTGGTTGCATCGGGCTGAACCTCAACCCAGTCGAGCTCTTTGTGCTGCGCCCGTCGCACCACGGTGCTGATCGGAAATGGCAGCGTATCGTAGATCTGGGTGACGATAACGCGGCGGAGCGAAGTCTCGGCCTGAATCTGCTGGACGCGCGGATAAAATGTATTGAGCACCACAATCGTCTCGGCGCCCGAGTCGTTGAGCTGATGCTTCAGCTCGCGCGGCGTGTAGGTTGGGTTGATGTTGACCACGGTTGCGCCGATGCGCAAGGCCCCAAAGAACGCAATCACAAACTGCGGGGTGTTTGGCAGCATCACGGCCACCCGGTCGCCTTTGCGCACGCCCAGGGTGTGCAGCGCGGTGGCGAACCGATCGGCCGCCTCTTTGAGCTGGCGATAGGTGAGCTTGCCGCCCAGGGTTATGCGCCCGCCCGCCAGATACTTCAGCACAAAGTTAATCGCAATGTTGGTCGGATTCTTAGCCGCCGCCGCATCCAGCAAGCTGGTGATCGGGGTGGTTGGGTACTCTAGGCTGTGGGCAACATCTGGCTCATACGAATTTATCCACGGGGTATCCACGACGATGCCTCCTCAGAAACGCACACCTGGCTGAAATTTATGTCAGAGGGAATTAGGTAGATGACAGACTCTGCGGGCATCCGGCAGCGAGGAACTTAGCTGCCAGTGCTGGTCAGCGCTGCTTCATTGAGCCACCCGCGCTCCTGGGCGATGAACTTAATCGTGGCATCATCCGGCGGATACAGACCAGCCGCTTGATAGGCGTAGGCCAGCAAGGCTGCCCCGCCAACCAGACCAACCACCGCCCCAACCACAAAAGCCACAATTGCACCTGCACGCCGCATGGCCAGCTCCTTTTGCTCCACAGACAACTCACACACGATATTGTCATAACTCGCGACATCATAACGCAAGGCAGCATAATGCGCAACATCGTTTTAATGGTCTGGTGACGGTGTTTTAGCGCTGATTACAGGCTAAAATCGGTCCTGGTTGACGATGGACGCGGGCTGCCCTATAATTTCGGACGCTTGTTGCTACAACTCAATTTGAGGAGGTCTTTCGGTGTGGAATTACTTGATCCATGACAACCCTGGGTTTAGTACGCCTAGCTTAT
>JACCRK010000205.1 GCA_013813565.1 Herpetosiphonaceae bacterium | reverse complement strand
ATGAAACTCGAACGATTTACGGAAAAAGCTCAGGAAGCCTTTCAGAGCGCCCAGGAGCTGATGCAGGAGCAGCATCATTCGCAGCTTGATGTAGAGCATATTTTTCTCGCTCTGCTGCGCCAGACCGACGGCATTGCCGGGCGGGTCCTCCCGCGCATCGGGGTCAACACTGAGTCAGTGATTGCGCGTGTCGAGCGCGAGCTGGATAAATCACCCAAGGTCTATAACCAGTACGGCTATGCCCAGCAGAGCGTCTATGTGACGCCGCGCACCCAGCGCCTGGTCAAGCGGGCCGAGCAGGAGGCCGAGCGCATGGCCGATCAGTATGTCAGCACCGAGCACCTGCTGATCGCCATCGCCAGCGAGCGCGAGGGCGCCTCGGCGCGGATCCTCAGCAGCTTTGGCATCGACAACGAGCGCCTGACCGCCGCCCTGATGGATATTCGCGGTGCCCAGCGGGCCGATGACCCGACCGCCGAGAGCCGCTACGAGTCGCTGGAGAAGTACAGTACCGATCTGACCGCGCTGGCCGCCCAGGGCGTGCTTGACCCGGTGATCGGCCGCGACAGCGAGATCACCCGCGTCATTCGCATTCTGTGCCGCCGCACCAAGAATAACCCGGTGCTGGTTGGCGAGACCGGCGTCGGCAAGACCGCCATCGCCGAGGGCCTGGCCCAGCGGATCATCAGCGGCGATGTGCCGGGGCCGCTGCGCAACCGCAAGGTGCTGGCCCTGGACCTGGCCAGCATGGTCGCCGGCTCGAAGTTCCGCGGCGAGTTCGAGGAGCGCCTCAAGGCCGTCATGGATGAGGTTCGCTCGGCCAAGGGCAAGATTATCCTGTTCATCGATGAGCTGCACACGGTCGTTGGCGCCGGCTCGGCGGCTGGCTCGATCGACGCCTCCAATATGCTCAAGCCGGCCCTGGCCCGTGGCGAGATGCAGGCCGTCGGCGCGACCACCATCGATGAGTACCGCAAGCACATCGAGAAAGATGCCGCGCTGGAGCGCCGCTTCTCGCCGGTCTATGTTGAAGAGCCCGATGTTGAGACGACGATTGAGATGCTGCGCGGCCTGCGCCATCGCTACGAGGAGCATCACTCGCTGCACATCAGCGAGGCGGCCCTCAAGGCGGCGGCGGTCCTTTCGCATCGCTATATCAACGACCGCTTTCTGCCCGACAAGGCCATCGACCTGATCGACGAGGCGGCGGCCAAGCTGCGGATCGATATCTACTCGATGCCCAAGCCGCTGCGCGATAAAGAGATCGCCATCGCGGCCCTGCATCGCCAGGAAGAAGATTCGGGCGTGCAGCGCGACTACGAGCAGGCGGCCATTCTGAAGGCCGAGGCGCTGGCGCTGGAGAGCGAGTTCAACGTCGAGCGCGACGAGTGGCTCAAGACCAACGAGCTCGACGACACCGTCGATGAGGAGGATGTGGCGGTGATTGTCGCCAACTGGACCGGCATTCCGGTGCAGCGCATGCTCGAGACCGAGCGGGTCAAGCTGGTCGATATGGAGCAGCGCCTCCACGAGCGCGTCATCGGCCAGGAAGAGGCGATTGTGGCGGTCTCCGACGCGATCCGCCGCGCCCGCGCCGGCCTGAAAGATCCGCGCCGCCCAATCGGCTCGTTTATCTTTGTTGGACCGACCGGCGTCGGCAAGACCGAGCTGGCCAAGGCGCTGGCCGCGTTCCTGTTCGACGACGAAGATGCGATGACCCGCGTCGATATGTCGGAGTATCAGGAGCGCCACACCGTCTCGCGGCTGGTTGGAGCGCCTCCCGGCTACGTTGGCTACGACGAGGGCGGCCAGCTCACCGAGGCGGTTCGCCGCCGACCATATCAGGTGATTCTGTTCGATGAGATCGAGAAAGCCCACGGCGATGTGTTCAACGCGCTGCTGCAGCTGCTCGATGACGGCCGCATGACCGATGCCCAGGGCCGCACCGTCGATTTCCGCAACACCGTCATCATTATGACCTCGAACGTGGGCACCGACGAAATTCGGGCTGGCGCGATCGGCTTCCGCCGCGACCAGAACAAGATCGATATGCACGAGACGCGCAAGCGGGTGGACGACGCGATGAAGCGCACCTTCCGCCCTGAGTTCCTCAACCGCATCGACGACATTATCCTGTTCACCCCGCTGGAGATCAGCGAGCTGATGCTGATTGTGACGCTGCTGATCCGCGAGGTCGAGGAGCGCCTGGTCGAGCAGGGCCTGACGCTGGCGCTCACCCCGGCCGCCAAGGAGCTGCTGGTGCGCGAGGGCTTCAATCCGGTCTACGGGGCGCGTCCGCTGCGCCGTACGGTCCAGCGCATGATCGAGACGCCGCTGTCGCGCTCGCTGCTCAAGGGCGAGTTCGTCCCCGGCGATGCCGTCGAGGTCGATGTTGAAAACGGCACGATTGTCTTCAGCAAAGCCGAGATCCTGCGCATCGAGAGCAACCAGCCGGCCGCGCCGCTGTCGGCCTAAAGCCATCTATAATCCACTGTAGGGCGGGTCTTCGTCCCCGCCCAGACTAAAACCGAGCGCTGAGAGAACTTCTCTCAGCGCTCGGCCCTTTTAATAAGTTAGGGTATACTTCAGAAATGATTTTTTGAACCATGTGGTTCGTTGCGTATTTTTTTACAATGGAGTAATACATGGCTTACACCGACGCCCTGCAAAGCCTGAAAGCGCTACTTGCCACCATTCGAGACCTGAAGGCCGCTAACGATGTGCTGAGCTGGGATCAGCAGACCTACATGCCCGCTGGCGGCATCAACACGCGCGCTGAGCAGATGGCGACCGTCAGCCGCCTGATCCACGAGCGGGCCACCAGTGCCGAGCTTGGCGCGCTGCTCGACCGCCTCGATGGCCAGCTCGACTCCGAGACCGATGATGGCGCCCTGGTGCGGATCGCCCGCCGTGACTTTGAGCACGATACCAAGCTGAGCGCCGACCTAGTCGAGCGGCTGAGTCGCGCCACTGCGCTGGCCGATGCCGTCTGGGTCCAGGCGCGGCTGACCAGCGACTGGTCGCTGTTTGCGCCCCATCTGCGGACCATCGTTGAGCTGCAGCGCGAGATGGCCGAGCAGTACGGCTACACCACCCACCCCTTTGATGCGCTGATCAATGTTGACGAGCCGGGCACGACCAAGGCCCAGATCGAGCAGATGTATCGCGAGCTCAAAGTCGGCACGCTGCCGCTGATGAAAGCGATTCGCCAGCAGCAGGACGACGATCGCACCCGGCCGCTGCACGGGCAGTTCGACGAGGCCAGGCAAGAGCAGTTTGGCATGGAAGTGATCAAGCGCTTTGGGTTTGACTGGAACCGTGGGCGGCAGGACCGGGCGGTCCACCCCTTCTGCACCAACTTCAGCATGAACGACGTGCGCCTGACCACCCGCTTTGACCCGACCTGGCTGGCCCCGGCCATGTTTGGCACGATGCATGAGGCTGGCCACGGCATGTATGAGCAGGGCGTGGCGCAGCGCTTCACCCGTAGCCCCCTCGCCGCCGGCTGCTCGATGGGCATCCACGAGTCACAGTCGCGGCTGTGGGAGAATCTGGTCGGCCGATCGCGGCCCTTCTGGGAGTTTTTCTACGCGCCGCTGCAGAACCTGTTCCCCGAGCAGCTGCAGTCGGTCGATCTCGACACCTTCTATCGGGCCATCAACAGCGTACAGCCATCGCTGATTCGGGTCGAGGCCGATGAGCTGACCTACAATCTGCACACCCTGCTGCGCTTCGAGGTCGAGCTGGGGCTGCTGGAGGGCACGCTGAAGGTCGAGGAGGTTCCGGCGCTGTGGAACGCCAAGGTCGCGGAGTATCTGGGGATCACGCCGCCGAACGATACGCTGGGGGCGCTCCAGGATGTCCACTGGTCGGCGGGCCTGTTCGCCTACTTTCCAACCTACACGGTCGGCAATGTGCTGGCGGTGCAGTTCTTCGACGCCGCCGTCGCCGCCAGCCCGGCCATCCCTGACGAGATGCGCCAGGGTGAGTTTGGCACGCTCCACGGCTGGCTCAACGAGAACATCTATCAGCACGGCCGCAAGTACGATCCCAACGACCTGGTGCAGCGCGCCACCGGTCGCCCGATGGACACCGCCCCGTATATCAGCTACCTGAAGACCAAGTACGGCGCGCTGTACAAGCTTTAGGGGTTCGTCAACAACATCTGCAGGACACGAAGAAAAGAACTGTTAGGAATGTCGATTTCGAAGCCCGTGTGCGGCGCAGCGAAAACAGCGCGGTGGTTCTGATGAACCACCGCGCTGTTTTCGGCAATAGATGGGTATCATCTACCGTTCAATATTTAATGACTCTTCGTAACCTTCGTGGACGGGTATTTAGACGGTATTGCCCTAACCCTACTGACGCGATTTCTTGCTGGAGACCCGGCGCTTCTTCAGCAGCACGACAAACTCGCGCTGGTCGCTGGGGCGGGCGAAGCGGGTTTTTTGGCGAAACCCGACCTGCAGGCAGGCCCGCTGGGCGCGCTGGTTGAACCCCGCGACGGTTGCGCGAAAGGCCGGCGGGTTGAAGGTGCGCGCGCCGAAATCGAGAATGGCCTGAATAAGAGCGCTGCCCTGGCCATTGCCAGTCAGGTCAGGCCGTAAACCGGCTCCAACATCAAGCGCCGGCGCGGCATAGTCGCCCCCGGCCACCTGAGCGTCCTCGCCAAAACAGCAGTAGGCCACAAACTCGCTGTTTTCGTTCAAAATCGCATAATAGTTGTAGGCTGGATCAGTCAGCGCCGCCACATCATCGGCCAGATTGGCCGGGTCGGCATTGTACGGCTCGTAGGGCTCGGGATAGCGCCAGGCGACCACGATACGAGCGTGGGTTTTATTCATTGGCTGAAATGTAAGATTCATTGTATAGCTCTCAACGTCATAGCAACAACCGCCCAGCGCCTGGGCTGAGCATAGCGTAGCGGAATCTATTTGGGCTTAACCGCACTGTAGAAGCCTAGTCCGGCACCAAGCAGCGCAAACAGCAGCGACTTGACTGCCTCGCCGCCCTCGCTGATGACATCAAGATAGATTGGCGCAACCTCAGAAGCGGCCTCGCCCATCCCAATATTCAGCTCTTTGGCCACCAGCAATGTGGCATAGAAGAAATCGCCCAGCAGCACCGAGGCTGCGGTGAACACCAGGGCGGGAATGAACAGCATCAGCGCCACCGGCAGGGCGATCGGGCGCTTGAACGGGAGGGTGATCGCAAACGAGACCGCAAAGCCAATCACGATCGCAACGTAGACAAAGATCCGCTCGGTCAGGTAGGCCAGCCCACCCCAGATCAGGGCGCCGATGACGACAGCGGCCAGCCCGGCCAGCATCGCCTTGGTCAGATTGCCGCCCAGCGAGCGCTCTGGCTGAAGCGGGGTTCCCTGGGGCTGATACTGCTGTGGAACCTGATAGGTCGGCTCTCCCTGCGTCGGGTCGGACTGAAAGGGTGAATTTGGTTGTGACATTTCATATTCCTCAAGTTAAGCTCAGGCTGGCCACATATTGCAGCCTGCTCACCACGATCCATAGAGATTTTGCTTGGACCATATCATAGCAGCTAAACCGTGCCACCACCAGACACATCATTCGTCACATTGGCGCGGGCGTTGATGATCACATTGCGCCCAATCGTGCAGTTATCGGCGATGCGGGCGGCTTTGCCAACCACCGTCAGGCCGGTGTTGAGCAGCTGCGGCAGGGTGGCGTTGGCGGTGGCGGCCGGGCCATCGCCGAGGCGGGTGTTGGCCCCAACCACGACATCTTTATCAATGATACAGCGATCGATGATCGCGCCAGGCGCAATCACGCTATCCGGCATAATAATCGAGTCGCGCACGATCGCGCCGGCGCCAACCGTGACCCCGGTGCCGATCAGCGATCCGCTGATCTGGCCATCGATGCGGCAGCCATCGCACAGCAGGCTGCGCTCGATACGGGCGGTGACGCCGAGCTGAGCGGCGGGCCGCTCCTCGGAGCGGGTGCGCACTACCCACTCAGGGTCGTACAGGTCCAGCGCGGGCGCCTCGGCCAGCAGGGCCATGTTCGACTCGTAGAACGACTGGAGCGTGCCGACATCGGCCCAGTAGCCGTTGAAGAGCGATGCGGTCACATGGGCATCGCCGACGATGCGCGGCAGCATCTCGCGCCCAAAGTCGGCGGCGTTATCCGCGGTCAGCAGATCGACGAGGTACTGCTTGCGGAAGGCGTAGATGCCCATCGAGGCCAGGGTGCTGTTGGTGCGCCGCGGCTTCTCCTCGAAGCGCGTGACCCGCCCGTCGCCGTCGGTGGTGACCATGCC